>CAXTDO010000173.1:0-9360 GCA_964242315.1 uncultured Flavihumibacter sp. | reverse complement strand
TTACGAAGGGTTTCCACCAGTTTTTCATACTGCTTAAAGACGCATACAATAACTGGAGCGTCACTGAACAAAGCTCATTCTCTCTTGATAATAATTTATACCACAGCCTGATTCCATTGGTAACGGCAGAATATTTTATAAACGCAGACAACGGCGTTGGCACCGGTACACCAATAAGTATTGTAAGAGCAGATTCTGTAAACGGAAGCTTCAATTTCATTCCATCAAATCTTCCGTATGGTAAATACATTATGAGTGTAAGAACGCAGGATACTTCCGGAAACTGGAGTATTGGCGAATCACGTCCTTTCACCGTATGCACTGTTTCCGGCGCAAAATCTGACTTTACATTTACCCAGTCTAACTATAGTGTGAATTTCAGGAATACTTCCCTGAATGCAACAAATTATTACTGGAAATTCGGAGATGGTGACACGAGCAATGCAATCAATCCCATTCATACTTATAAGCCGGGACAATACAATGCCTGCCTTATAAGTAAAAATATTTGCGATCCAACAGGAGACACCGCCTGCAAATCAGTGAGGGTTAATGCTGTTTTGCCACTCACATTGGCTGACTTTCATCTGAAATGTTTGTCCACTGAGGTTATTTTATCATGGCAAACAGTAACTGAAACAAACAGCCTTAATTTTGAAATACAGCAAAGCAGCAATGGTTTCAATAGCTGGACTACAATCGGGTTGCTACCCGCTACAGGAAACAGTAATACCGTAAAAGACTATCAATTTAAAGATGAGAAGGCAGGAGGCAGGTCATTTTACAGATTACGCCTGGTTGATAAGGATGGCAAGGCCGCTTATTCAGAAATACTTGGAACCGATTGTGGTATTTCACAGAGTCGGATTAGTGTATACCCGGTACCGGCAATAAATGAAATCAACATCTATATTCAATCTGATAACAACGAAGAGGTAGCTATTTCTTTGTTGGATGTTTATGGGAGAACCATAAAACGCCTCAATAAAAATATTACTAAGGGCGCCAATACCCTACGCCTCACTATAGCAGAGATAGCATCAGGTGAGTATTTTCTGAAAATACAAGGGAAGGAACTATATACTCAAAAAATTATTGTTAATCATTAACCATAAGCCAGCTTGTCATGTACAGATACTACATCCTGATTTACTGCATTATATAGCGGATGAGACCTTTAAACGCTTTCTTATGTGCATACAGCTAGTGTTAAGAATAATGTTACGCATTGGATTGTAAGTGTTTTTTAACCACAAAGGGCACAAAGGAGGAAACACAAAGGCCACAATGAGAGGCTTTGTGCCCTTTGTGTTTCCTCCTTTGTGCCCTTGTGGTTAAAAGAACTGGTCGTACGGCTGATATGTATCACGTCGTTTTACGTTTAACTTAACACTAGTTTATTGTTAACAGCATTTTACTCCATATTAGGATTTCTTTAAGAAAGATGACATCATATTAGTTGTGATGAGGCGTTAATATTGTGTAAATTACCCGACCATGAATAAGGTTTATTTACTCCTCCGTAACAATAAACAATCAGGACCTCACACCCTGGAAGAACTCCTGAAATTTGGTCTTAAACCCTTGGACCTTATATGGATTGAAGGAAAAAGGTTTGGCTCGTCTTATCCTTCGGCAATAAACGCTTTAACACCTTACGTATCAACGGCTGCGGAAACAACTGTCCCTCAGGCAGCAGCAAAAAAATCTGATAGTCAGGCTTCGCCGCAAATTAATAACAAGGCATACATGCCTGCCGAGCAACAAACAACCGGTTCCACCGAACCGATACCTGCACGCAAAGTGTTTGTAAGCATGCCCGCCAATACGAACAGAGTAATAGAATCTAAAAAGCAGGATGCTGACACTACAGACCAGGATCAGGTAAATACAATTGAACAGAAAGCGGAAGAGCTTAGAAAAAGAATGCAGTCCTATATTCCGAAGATGAAAGTTCCTGCTAACACTGAAGAACCAGTTATTACAAAATACAGCAGTACGATACCTGAACGCGAAGAGGAATATACATCCTGGATCTATAATCAAAAAGTAAATAAATCAAAGAAGATTAGTGAGGTACAAAAACAATGGGCGGCTATTGCTGTTGCGGCTCTATTGATATTAGCCGTTGGTTTTGGCATCAGTCAGTATCATAATGATAAAAAGGAAACTGTTGTTGCCGCATCTTCCGAAGCATCCGATCCAAATAAATCAGTACCGGAACCATTAATTACAGAACCGGAGCCAACTTCTACACGACCTATTACAGAAAACAATGTAGCAAACGATGCTCCTGCTGACATATCTTCGGAAACTACCCGGAACTTTGTAAATAATACCGGAGATGCCAAAAAGCCGGTCAAAGAAATTCATAAAGCCGTTCTTATTGCTGAAGTTGCTAAAAAGAATCCCGTTAACAAGACTCCGGATAAGAAAACTCAAGTTGATGTGCCAGTTACTGAAACAAAGAAGGATCCCCAGGAAGTAAAAACAGCTCCAAAGAAAGAAGCTGAGCCGGTTGCAGACAAGCCGAAGAAAAAGAAAACTCTTAATGAAAAGATAGACGCCTTCTTTAGCAAGTTTAATCAGAAAAAAGAACAGGCCCCCGTTGTAGACAATGCTCCGGCACGCACGGGTACCAATACATTTCCGGGAACCAATGAAAGAAAAGCGGTTCATCGTGATGATAAACCTGTTGCTACTTCACCAACACCTTCCAGCACCAACCTGGCTGATTATGTTGAAGTGACAACCAATAAACCATCTGAAAACTGGATGCTCGGCGTGCATGGATTAAAGGTGAGCTTGCACAATACCGGTAATGAAACGGTAAAAACAGCGGAAGTTGAATTGAGGTATTACACCGAACAAAATGAGGTATTGGATAAGAAGATCGTCAATTTCAATAATATACTCCCGGGCAAAACAGTTACGCTTCCTGCTCCGGATCACCGGTTGGCTGATCATGCTGATTTCAGGCTGGTGACTGCCAAATAGGAGCAGGATTTTCAGGATTGGAAATAATTTACTGAATTTCGATGCAAAATTCTGTAAATTATTTCCAATCCTGAAAATCCTGCTCAAGGAATGTAAAAATCCGACAGCATTAACATTATCATAACCCATTCACCAGATCAATATAACAACTGGTATAAAAACACTACGATAAGTTTCGTTTATACTGAATCTTTGAGTTCTTAAACCAAAGATTATGAAAGTAGCTGTTTTATTTCTATCTGGAATTTGCCTGTTCTTTGCAGGCCACTCGCAAAGTACATCACACGGAACAGTTGCAATAGCCGTTGTCGATAACGAGCAAAACGCTTTGGAAAATACTACCATAACCTTATTAAAATCGAAAGATTTATCTTTAGTAAAAACAGCACTTACCGGCAAAGATGGCAAGGCAAACCTTGAAAATGTTGTATACGGCTCTTATCTGATTAAGGCAAGTATGGTTAATTATGTCAACTACTATTCTTCTGTAATAAATCTCTCCGAAACTGAACCGCAGGTAAATATTCCTACGATAAAACTTGCTCATCATGCCGCTCAACTGGATGCCGTAACTGTTTCTACACGCAAACCTTTTATCCAAAAACTAAGAGACCGGATTGTGGTTAACGTTGATAACAGCATCGTAAGCGCAGGCACTTCAGCTATCGATGTGCTGGAACGCTCACCCGGAGTGAACATCGATCAGAATGATGCAATCAGTCTGCGTGGCCGCTCGGGTGTAATCGTTATGATCGACGGCAAGCCAACAGCAATGACAGGCGCTGATCTTGCCAATTACCTGCGTGGACTGCCTTCTGCTGCTATCGAAAGAATTGAGATCATTACCAATCCCTCTGCAAAGTACGATGCGGCGGGTAACTCAGGCATCATAGATATCCGTATGAAGAAAGATCAGAAGCTGGGCGCCAACGGTACGCTGACTGCAGGGTACGGACAAGGCGTATATCCCAAAGCCAATGCAGGCAGCACTTTCAATTACCGTAACAAACAATTGAACATTTTTGGCAACTATAATTACGCATACCGTGTAGGACTGAATCACCTTATCCTTGACAGAAACTTTTTTGACCAGTCGATATATAACGGCGGTGATTATAAAGACAATTATTCAAAGTCGCCTTTAAGCTCACATACCATGCGCATGGGCGTAGATTATTCTCCTTCAAAGAAAACCATTATAGGTTTTGTTATTAATGGCAACTTTAACAGCATCAAACGAAAATCCGATAACAATTCCATCGTAATCAGTCAGCAGAAACAGGCGATAAGTACCTTTCAGTCCATGGCTACAAATAACGATCATGCAAATGATATTGTCGCCAATGTTAACGTGAAACATACATTCGATAGTACAGGCAAAGAGCTAACGGCGGACCTTGACTACGGAACTTATAATTCAGGTTCATTATCGGTAAATGCAACCAATTATTATAATCTTGACGGCACTACACAGCAACCGAATTACATATTGAACGGTGACCAGGATGGCAAACTGACTTTTAAAACAGTAAAAGCCGATTATGTAAACCCGTTAAAAAAAGGTGCCAAGTTGGAAGCAGGCTTTAAAACCAGTTTTGTATCATCCGATAATGATGCTGCCTTCTTTGACCTGAGCACGGGTACTCCTAAAAATGACGTAAACAAAACAAATCATTTTCTTTATCATGAAAATAATAATGCGGCTTACCTGAACTTCAGTAAGGATTTCAAAAAGTTTGATCTGCAGGTTGGCTTGCGTGGCGAACATACGCTTTATACAACAGAACAAATGATTGGTAATGCAAAATTCGATTCAAGCTATTTTCAATTATTCCCCAGCGCATTTTTTAATTATAAGCTGAAGGAAAATCAAACACTAGGGATATCCGTTAGCAGGCGTATAGACAGGCCCGGTTATTCTCAACTAAATCCTTTTCTATATTTAATTGATGTTACAACCTACGCTACCGGCAGACCGGGTTTGTTACCACAATTAACCTGGTCTTATGAATTGAGTTATACATTAAAAAGTCTGAATTTTACTTTAGGCTACAGTCATAGCAAAGACAACCAAAACATAGCCATTGCAAAGTTCAGGGACGTATTTCCTAACATCCCTTCAGCGGAAAACGTTACTGTGCAAATACCTGTAAACCTGAACTCCTATGATTATGTTGGCCTTACTGTTTCAGCGCCGGTTCGTATAAGCAAATGGTGGAACATGGTTAATAACGGCAATATTTATTACAATCATTTCAATGGAACCCTTGGCGGAACCACTCTTAATAATGGAAAACCTGCCCTGGATCTGAGAACCAATAATACATTTACCCTTTCAAATGGCTGGACAACGGAACTGAATGCCAGCTTTAGTTCCGGCGGACAATATGGATTTATGGTGTTTGATCCTACCTGGAGCCTTTCAGCCGGTGTTCAAAAAACCATTTTAAAAAACAAAGGAACCATACGTTTTAATATTTCAGATATCTTCTGGACCAATCTGCCTAAAGCGGTAATTACCTATAACAATTATATAGAGAAATGGCATGCTTACCGCGAGACAAGAGTCGCCAACCTTACCTTTACCTATCGTTTTGGAAGAAACACCGTTACAGCCTCACGAAAAAGAACAACGGGATCAGAAGAGGAAAGGCAGAGAGCGGGAAATTAATAGAGACGGGCTGGTGAAGCTTGTCCGCTAAAGGTTTGAAGTACAGGGATTCCAGGTTGCCCTCCTTGAAAAGGCTATTGTTAGGACACAAGAATTCATCAGGACGATGTGAAATGTGAGGTTCCGGTTCCCCTCCTTTTCAAGGAGGGGAACCTGGAACTTCGTTCTTCAAAATCCGAAATTTAATGTAATTGGCCTAATGGCACTGGATTAAGACTATGTAGCATTTCAAATTTTACAGCCAGTTGCTGTTCTCCCGCGTTTTAACAATTCAACATGCGGAACTATATGCTGCACATTAGATTTACTTAAGAACTGCTTCAGGTGCTTATAAAAATGACTACGATCGTAATACCCATACATTTTATGATCAAAGTCTTCAGGTGAATTGGCTACATGCCAAACCGCCTTTCGTATTCTCATAACCTGTAATGCCTTTTTGCAGTTGAAGCTGGTAGTTGCTTCGAAATAACGTTGAAGCGTACGTGCTGAAATATGATATTTTTCAGCGAGCACTTCTACAGGTGTAGTAAAATCATTGTATTGATAATTATGATCCAGTATTTCAAGCACGATATGTACCTGCTTTAATGTTCCTTCATGTGTTGAAAGCAACGATAAAAAGTAATTGGATAAAATGTTCCTGCGGTCTTCAAATGATGCGGCATCTTTTACTCTTGTAACGACCGATTTATCCAGCAGGTAACTAAGCGGGAAAACGTATCCGCTGTATTCTGAAAAATTTATTTTCTTTTCAAAGATTACAGGAGATATCCTGAATTTAATGCCAAATAATTTATTCCCCGGCTTATGATAACATTCGATGGATTGATGCCTTGGTAAAAAAAGATCATTTTTCCTGTCGAACTTTTCTTCGCCTACCTGCATCATAAAGGGAGTGCCCAGGTTGATGATGTAGGTATAGCCTATATTGGGAAATTGAGCATCTGAAAAGCCCTGGGGATATTGATCCCATAAGTGCTCGAATTTTGTTTCCCAAAAAAAATCTATGAAATGCGACAAAGCTGCCGGTGGCGGAGTGCGGTAGTAATTATTTTCAAAATGCTCGGTATGGAAGAACTCAACGTGCTGCACGGTTGATCGATAAACCTATAAGGTCTTAAAGACCTTATAGGTTTGTACACATGTTCTAAAACTTAATCTCTTGTGGCAAATATTTAGCTACTAAATTTTCGTAATAAGGCTTTAACTCTTTCCAATCAGGAGGGTTCGGATTTTTAGAATACAGATCGTAAGGGTTAAACAATTTTACCCATTCAAACATTTCATGGTCATGAGCGTCCATCAGGTGTTCGTATGCATTTTCGCGATGTTGTGAGTAGAATGAATGAAAACGAAGCATGTATAAGGCAGGTTCCGGCAGGTAATCTTTTACCATATGGTATACATATTCATCATGTCCCCAGGAAAGGTGCACATTGCGCAAGCCGCAATTGGGCTTGTATACACCATATTTTGTGTTGAACCGTGCATCGTTGATGTCAGGATTGTATTTGAAAAATTCAGGATATACAATCTTATCAGAGTAGGCGCAACCTACCGGGAACGTATCACCTACAACAGCCCATTGCGGTTCTCCGAATAAACAAAGTACCTTCCCCATATCGTGAAGTAAGCCGGCCATTACCATCCAGTCGGGGTGCCCATCAGCACGAATTGCTTCGGAGGTTTGAAGTAAGTGTTGCAGTTGATCCAGGTCTGTATCCGGATCAGAATCATCTACCAACTGGTTTAAAAAATTAAAAGCGTCCCAGACAGGCATTTGCTTTTTATCAAATTTCAGGTACTCGTTTTTCTTTTCCAGAACAAAATCATATGTTTGATACGTATGATTCAACCGGTAAAATTCCTTAACGGTATCCCTTACATTGGACTCGTAATTTCTGTATTCTTCCGTATTCTTACCCTTGGCGATGGTTTCTGGTTCAGGATAACGCTGTAAAATATCCTCTTCCCATTCGTCAAGGTCTTTTAAAGGGGCAAGTTCAACTTGATCAGTAATATTCGGTGCTGATGCCATGGCAATTATTTTTTATCGTTACAAGATAATAATTATACCAGTAAAACTGGCATTAATTGATTTAAATTGATGGTTTTCACCACCATTTTTTAGAAACGCCTTTCAAAATTAATCAGAAAAATACAAGTTTTCCCTGTGGTTGTAGAATTTTTGATACCTTCAAATAATGATGAATGATTAATGATTAATTATTAACGGTTAGTGAGTAATGATGAAAGTTAATGATAGATTAACTTTCTAATAGACAGCCACCTTGTATTAATCTTTAATACATAACCACTTACAATTAATCATTAATAATTAATAATTAATCATTAATAAAGATGCCTGAAAATAAGAATCGACAATTTTTAGATTTTGAGAAACCGATAAAAGACCTGTTTGATGAAATAGGAAAGCTTAAACAAACAGCGGAGAAGACAAAAGTTGATTTAAGCGATTCTATCAGAAAACTGGAGGACCAGGTTGTAGACAAACGCAAAGAGATAACCTTTCACTTAAGCAGTTGGCAGAAAGTACAGTTAAGCCGGCATCCCGACAGGCCATACACGCTTAAGTATATCGAAAAAATGACCACCAACTTTGTTGAGTTGCATGGTGACCGTAATGTGAAAGACGACAAGGCTATGGTTGGTGGCTTTGCCCAGTTAGGAGATGAAACCGTTATGATTATTGGCCACCAGAAGGGGATCAATACAAAAACACGGCAATTACGCAATTTTGGTATGGCTAATCCTGAAGGGTACCGGAAAGCGTTGCGACTGATGCGGCTGGCCGAAAAATTTAATAAACCGGTTATTACCTTAATAGATACGCCAGGCGCCTATCCCGGACTTGAAGCGGAAGAAAGAGGGCAGGGCGAAGCCATCGCCCGCAATATTTATGAAATGATACGGCTGAAAGTGCCGGTGATCTGCGTAATCATCGGAGAAGGCGCATCCGGCGGCGCTTTGGGAATTGGTGTAGGCGATAAAGTTTTTATGCTGGAAAATACCTGGTACACAGTTATATCTCCCGAAAGTTGCAGTTCCATTTTATGGCGAAGCTGGGATATGAAAGAAAAAGCCGCTGAAGAATTGCGGCTTACTTCAGACCGGATGTTTAATTTTGGATTGATTGATGGCATCATTACCGAACCTATCGGCGGCGCGCATTGGGATTATAATGAATCGGCTCAACTGGTAAAACAATACCTGTTACCCGTTATTAAGGAACTTAAACAGCTAACACCCGAACTTCGAACACAGCAAAGAATAGAGAAGTTCGGCAAAATGGGATCATGGGAAGAAATACCGGCTTTGGATGCTGAACATATACCGGCCGTTCCCAGCAAAATTACCGATGCATCAATTTAATTAACTACACCTATTTCTACAACACCTGTTCACATCACCATTCAAGTAATTTGGATGCATGTAGCACGAAGAGATATGGAAATCATAAACAATAATTTCAAATGTTAAGAGACCAGTTAAAAGGAACAGGAGTAGCATTGGTAACTCCCTTTACTGCTGACAATAAAATTGATTTTAAAGAGCTGGCAAGCTTACTGGACTTCGTGATCATGGATGGAGTTGACTATATTGTATCCTAAGGCACCACCGGCCAAACGCCTACGCTGAGTCTGGCGGAAAAGACAGACATACTAAAC
>CAXTDO010000172.1:0-9360 GCA_964242315.1 uncultured Flavihumibacter sp. | reverse complement strand
CACTACCAGGGAAACTATTAAAGAATGCCTGATGAATTTCACCAAAGGCGACAACAAGATCACCAATTACTCCCAGGCTTATCGCCTGGAACCGGGCACCGGCTGGGATGTGCCACCGGGCCTGCTGCATGCACCCGGAAGCATGTGTACCTATGAACCACAGAAGGCATCCGATGTATTCGCCATGTACCAGTCACTGGTAAACGAAGCCATCATTCCGGAAGAACTTTTATGGAATGGTACGCCGGAGGAAAGCAAAGGTGATTATGAAGCGCTGCTGGATGTAATTGACTGGCCCCTGAATCTTGATCCAAACCAATGGCAGAACCGGTTTATGGCACCCAAACCCGTTAAGCCGCTGGAAGAAATGAAAGCAGCGGGTTATGTTGAAAACTGGGTTTGTTATAAGTCGGATGCTTTCAGTGCCAAAGAACTTACCGTTCAACCGGGGGCTACCATTACAATTAAAGACAGTGCCGCTTACGGTATCATCGTAATGCAGGGACGTGGCAAGATGGGCATATGGGATATAGAAACACCTGCCCTTATCCGTTATGGCCAGCTTACCAACGATGAATTTTTCATCAGCGAAAAAGCGGCAATGGAAGGTGTGGTAATCGTGAACCATTCCACTACCGATCCCATTGTAATTTTGAAACATTTTGGTCCGGGAAATCCTGACCTGGTGGTTGGATAGGTGGTGCCAGGTATGAGGTATGAGGTTAAAACCGAAATGTGACATGATTATAGCAAATAATCAATTATCACATGTGAACCCCGAAGGGGTGACATTTTGCGAAGAGCCTTTCTACCCCAGTAATGCCACCCCTTCGGGGTTAGGGTCTTATAATATAATCGTTGCTATAATCATTTCACCCCTTCGGGGTTAATGAGATTACACCTTTCGGGGTTGATTATATTAGGATAACGTATCATCATGTTCTAAACTAACGAATCAAAAAAATAACCTCAAATCAAATTTTAAACAAACCATATGCAAGAAAATAATTTTCCCAAATTGCACAATGCCTCCTGGCCGGGCATTGTTGGTAAAGGCCAGGATTCTGAACCCATCATTTCTTTTGATGAGATGCTGAAATTTACAGCCGCTGCCGAAGTTGACGGCGTTAAGTTCGACGGTATTGACATCGGGCTCTTTAATCCGCATGTTGATATTGACAGTAACAAAGATGCGCTCAAAGAACTCGCGGAAAAAGTTTCCGGACTAGGGCTTGATATCGGCTCCCTGGTGGCGCCTATCTGGCCTCCTACCGGCGGTTCCGCAATGGGCAGCAGGGAAGAACGCACCAGGTTTGTAGACCAGGTTCGCAAGGCATGTA
Source organism: uncultured Flavihumibacter sp. (assembly GCA_964242315.1). Lineage (GTDB taxonomy): Bacteria > Bacteroidota > Bacteroidia > Chitinophagales > Chitinophagaceae > JADCRZ01. The sequence continues at coordinate 8,020 of CAXTDO010000172.1, read as the reverse complement.
ATATTGGAAAGGAACTGCGTGAGATTGGCGTGCGCCGGTATGGGGTGATACGCATAGATTCTGCAACCGATCCTTTAACATGGGCTAAAGACCCTAAAGCGAATACAAAACTAATGGCCGAAACTTTTCAGGAAGCGTGCGATGTGGCTGCCGATTTTGATGAGAAGCTTGCAATGGAAGGAGAAATATGCTGGGGTGGCATGCATAGCTGGAGAGCAATGATAGATACCCTGGAAGCGGTAGACCGTCCTAATATCGGATTCCAGGCCGATATGGCACATACATTATTATACCTGCTGGGATATAACAGTCCTGAAGACAGGATACTGCCGGAGAACTTCGACTGGAATGATCGTGATGCCTTATCAGAAGGATTGAAAAAACTCACAGCCGCGCTTCGGCCATGGACCATTGACTTTCATGTTGCACAAAACGATGGAACTGTCCATGGCACCGGCTCTCATGATAAAACCGGCCGGCATTGTCTTGCTACTGATCCCAACGGAAAACTTGATATTCCTCATGACGCCGGCTACTGGCTGCGCGATGAAAGCGGCCAGCTTACAAAAGCGTTTAAGCATATCTGTTGGGATGGTTGCATGTTCCCCAATGAGGTGATGACCCAGCAGAAAACATGGAATGATATCCTTTCTTTCATGGTGAAAGTGCGTGAACAGCACGGATGGAGAGAATAGGTGTGAGATATGAGGTATGGGGTATGAGGTAAAACCGGTGAAATATATCTTTAAACAAGAAACCCTTTCTTGCTCATACCCCATACCTCACACCTGATACCTCATACCTGATTACTAACACAAAACACAAACAGCAATGTCAACAAAAAAAGAACTAAGAATAGCTTTAATAGGAAGCGGACTGATGGGTCGCACACATTCCAATGCTTATAACCGTATCGGTAATTTTTTTCCTGAGCTGCAATACCGCCCGGTATTAAAAGTTGCCTGCGCACGTAGTGCCGACCAGGTAAAAGCCTTTGCCGAACAATGGGGCTACGAGTCAGCAGAAACAGACTGGAAAGCAGTAGTTGCCCGTGAAGACATTGACGCCATAGATATTTGCACACCAAACGATACACATGCGGAGATTGCAATTGCTGCAGCCGAGACAGGTAAAATAATACTGTGTGAAAAACCGCTCGCCAGAACTTTAGACGAAGCCAAAATGATGGTGGATGCTATCGAAAAAGCAGGCGTTGCAAATACAGTGTGGTATAACTATCGTCGTGTTCCGGCAGTTACGCTGGCCAAACAAATTATCGACTCAGGCAAGCTGGGAAAAATATTTCATTACCGTTCTAATTTCCTGCAAGACTGGACAATCAATGCCAACCTGCCACAAGGTGGTACTGGACTATGGAGGATGGATTCGGATGTTGCCGGCTCAGGTGTTACAGGCGACCTGCTGGCGCATTGCATAGATACAGCCATGTGGCTCAACGGCGGCATCACCGATGTTTCTGCAGTAACGGAAACTTTTGTAAAAGAACGCCTGCACCAGATAACAGGAAAGGTTCAGAAGGTAGGAATTGATGACGCCTGTATTTTCCATTGCCATTTCGGAAACGGATCGCTGGGTTTATTTGAATCAACCCGTTATGCACGCGGACATAAAGCATTGTATACTTTCGAAATCAATGGAGAGCATGCCTCCATTCGCTGGGACCTGCATGATATGACCCGCCTTGAATATTTCGACCATGCTGATGAATCTATTGTTCGCGGCTGGCGTTCCATACATGTATCAGACAGCGATCAGCCTTATATGAACAGGTGGTGGATTCCGGGCACAAGTATCGGTTACGAACATACGTTTATTCATCAGGCCGCCGACTTTCTTAAAAGCCTCGAAACGGGCGAACCCTGTCAACCCACATTCAAAGAAGCATACGAAACCCAAAAAGTATGCGCGGCAGTTTTAGACTCTGCGGCTTCGAGGAGTTGGAGGGATACCAATGTAGAGTGGGCTGCAAAGAAAGTGGTTCATGTATGATAAAAAATTTAACCACGGAGGAAATGCCGAGGTAGCACGGAGGTCCACGGAGGAAGCTTTCTCCGTGGACCTCCGTGCTACCTTGGCTTTTCCTCCGTGGTTAAAAAAAACTCCCAGGCAGGTTACTTACTGGAAGAATACACCGCATTATCTTTATTGCCACCAGACATCAAATAAGCCATCAAATCTTTCAACTCCTCCGCATTCAAACTGTTGATCATCCCCGGCAACATTACCGAAACCTCGGAAGTTCTTGTTTTAGTAACATCCTTTTTCAACAGGGTTCTGACTGTTTGCGGAGCGAATGGGTTCTGAGAGATATAATATTTTGTAGCATCGTCATTGGTTAGTCTTCCTAAAACCGAACTGCCGTTCTTCAGATAAAAAACAGTAGCAGCATACTGATCAGAGATGGTTTTGCTTGGGTGGATGATAGCCTCCAGCATATCTTTCGCTGAAAAGCGGGTACCCAGTTGGGTTAGATCAGGACCTATCGCACCACCCTCCCCCTTCATCGTATGACAGGAGATGCAAAGCGTTGCAGCAAACATGGCTTTACCCTGCTCAAGATTCCTGTTGGTTAAACCCTCCTGCACTAAAGGAAGTGCATCAGCCATCTGCCAGTTTCTACCAGGACCTTTCGGACGTGCCACCTGCGCCAGGTCGATACCGGAACGGTTCAACAAAGAATCACCTGAAAGCGAATTGAAATAAGCAAAACGCTCTGTAGGTACGTTCTTAAGAGCCGCTTTGCGCGATTTATCGATGAACCCCACAAAGCTCCGTCCTCCTTTGTAGTTAAACGCTGTAGCATACCATTTGAAGTAAGCTTCCTGAAGTTCCGGTGTCCAGCCCGTTTTAGCCTGACTTAAAACATTTGCGTAATAAGTCTGCTGTTGTGGCGGAACTTTTGCCAGCATGCCTGCTATGTCAAGTCCGTACTGCGGATTGCGTAGTATCAGGTCATTGCCTTCTGTGAATGTTTTTTGTTTTGAATTATCATCTTTTGCCGATGCCATTAGTGCCATGGTTTTTGCAACGGCACCCGGCGCTTCCAGGTAAACCAACACCTTGCTGAGCGCCCTGTTAAGATCATTTGTTTTGGCCGGATAATTTGGATTCAGGTACGCAATAACTTTTTCTTTGGCGGCACCATCCGGCGGCCCCATTCTAAAGAATATCAATTCAAAAGCACGCAGCATATCCAGTTGCTGCGACTCACTGAGTTTGTTATAATTAACCGCTGCCAGCGAATTGATCAACTGATCTTTCTGGCTGGCATTTCCCTGCCGGGCCAACGCGATGATGGCCTGTATGCAACTCTGCGGGTCTTTTTCTTTCAAAGCCCGATCCTGCCACTCAGCTACAGGCTGGTGTTCAATAGCGATTCTTGCAGCATAACGGATTACCCGGTCGTTATCTTTCAAATAAGGCCATGCAAAATCAATCGCGCCGGCTTTGGGTGCCAGGTGATATTGTTCCAGTTGCTTACGGGTACTTTGTGCCTTTATAATATCAGCAGGATACTTTTCAGGTACTATTCCACTCTGAGGCAATTTGTTATCACCATAATAAACGCGGTATAGATCTGATTCCAGTCTGCGCCCACCGGTAAGAAAATATAAGGCGCCGTCGGGCCCGATAGCTCCATCTGTCAGAGGCAGTGAGGAACCGGAGATGAACTCTTCAGCCTGTGCGGTATAAGTAGCGCCCTGGGGCTTTAGCTGGATGGCATAAATAATTCCGAAGCTCCAGTCGAAAGCAAACAATGATTTCTTGTATTTATCAGTAAACCTCGAATTCTTTCCTGAAATAAAATTAGTAGGGGAACCCTGACCTATGTTTATGATTGCCGGTAAATTATCTGCGAATGTGGGCGACCAGGTACTGTTACCTGTGCGCCAGCCATACTCGGCGCCGCTCGTTACGTGCATGATGCGTGTAGGCTTGTACCAGGGTGTGCCAAAATCCCATTCCATGTCAGAATCGTAAGCGAAGAGCTCATCATCTTCATTAAAAGTAATATCGAAAGTATTCCGGAAACCTGCGGCAATCAGTTCCCAATGCTCGCCCAGGGAATCAATGTGTGCGATCCATCCACCCGGTGCCTTACGTTCATTGGCATGTCCGCGGGGATCTTTGATCAAAGGAAAAATATTGTCTTCGTTCCAGTTGGAGGGAAGCCTGTAAGTATCCATCTTGGGTACGTTGGTAACATTTCCCGCTACCACGTACAGCGATTTTTTATCGGGTGATAATATGATGCTGTGAGGCCCATGTTCGCCTTCTCCCTGTAATGCTTTAATTAAAGTTATCTTATCAAACTGGTCGTCTCCGTCGGTATCCTGTAAACGGTATAGGCCGCTGCCTTTTTCAAAATCTCTACTGCTGTTATGGTTCACCATAACATAAAGGCTGTTGAATGCCCACAGCAATCCCTGGGCATACCCCATCCCCACCTTGTTTTTAGCTGTATCATTTGGCTGGCGAACAATCAGTTTCTCTACCCTGGGTGTATCAGTAGATCCGATAGCAGGGATCTGCAGGCGATATAAAAAACCATATTGATCACAGGTGATCATCCTTCCCTTGTCATCAAAGGTCATAGCCACCCAGCTACCCTGGCTGTGTTCGGAGATATTATACAAATGTTCAGCATTAAACCCCGGCTGTAGTTTTAGCTTTTCAACTTTTGGATCGGGAGGCCCGCCGGCAACCGGTTTCGGCCTGATGACGGTGCTGAAAGAAAACCCTAACAGCACTAATGCGGTGCAGGTAATAATTAATTTTACCGGCAGGTAACAACGATTCATAATGGCATTTTTAATGATTAATTATTAATGGTTAGTGGTTAATAGTTAATTCGTTAGCTTTATTTTAGAAGGTTCAATATTAAGTGATTTATAACAATTCACGACCAACAATTAATCATTAACCATTAAATATGTCAAAAGCATTCTCCATCATCGCATTACTAACAGGATCGCTGCTGTATGTTGGCTGCAATCAACCATCCGGTTCTACCAAGGCAGATGAACAGGATGGGCTTTCCGCCTTTAACCAGGACAGTCTTGCAAAGCATATTATAATGCTTGCTTCAGATTCCTTTCAGGGAAGAAGGCCATTTACTACCGGCGAAACAAGAACCGTTGATTACCTCACCCAATCTTTTAAGGCGATCGGACTGGAACCTGGTAACGGAGATACTTATTACCAGGATGTACCCATGGTAGAAATTACCCCTGAGTTAGCTCCAACAATGAAAATCACTTCGCCTAAAAACAGTTTCGAATTAAGAAAGATGGACGATTATGTGATATGGACAGAAAACACCGATTCCACTGTTTCGCTTAACAATGACGAAGTTGTTTTTGCCGGTTTTGGTGTTGTTGCTCCGGAATACAACTGGAATGATTACGCAGGTATGGATGTAAAAGGAAAGGTGGTGATGGTGATGGTGAATGATCCGGGTTACGGTGCCGGTGACAGCAGTTTCTTCAAAGGCAACACGATGACCTATTACGGGCGCTGGACCTATAAGTTTGAAGAAGCGGCACGCCAGGGCGCCAAAGGATGCCTTATCATTCATAACACGGTTACGGCATCCTATCCGTTTAACGTAGTTCAAAACTCATGGGGCAAGGCGCAGTTGCATCTCGACACACGAGGCAGCAAACAATATATTTGTCCGGTAGAGGGCTGGATTACCGGTGACGCCGCCAATAAAATTCTTACGGCTGCTACGGGCGACACCAGTCTGTTGGCAAAAGCTCATCAAAAGGGTTTTAAAGCAGTACCGTTAAATTGCAAGTTGTCTACTTCTATGAAAGTAAATGCTGTTTTCAATAAATCAAAAAATGTTATCGGTAAATTCACAGGAAGCAAGAGGCCTGGAGAATATGTAATCTATACTGCTCACTGGGATCATTTTGGTATTGGAAAGCCCGATGAAAAAGGCGATTCTATTTATAATGGCGCTGCCGACAACGCCAGCGGAACCGCTGCATTGATTGAAATGGCCCGTGCTTTTAAGAGCATGAAAACGCCCCCTGAGAGAACTATTATTTTTTTATCGGTAACCGGCGAAGAGCAGGGTTTACTGGGATCGGCATACTATGCGCAACATCCGGTTTATCCGGTTGATAAAACTGCGGCTAATATAAATATGGATGTCATCAATTATTTAGGTAAAACAAAAGATATCGAGATCACAGGTGCGGGACAATCGGAGCTGGAAGATTATCTTAAAAAAGAAGTGGAAAGCAAGGGAAGGTATATTGCAAAAGAAACACATCCGGAAGCAGGTCACTATTTTCGTTCAGATCATTTCAATTTTGCCAAGGTGGGCATTCCTGCTTTAACAACCGGGGGCGGAACCGATCATGTGGAGAAAGGAAAGGAATATGGACAAAAGATACAGGATGAGTATACAGAGAAATACTACCATCGTCCCAGCGATGAATATGATGCCAAACGTTGGGATCTTTCAGGAGGGATGGAGGATATAGAATTGTTGTTTCAGGTAGGTAAAAGGATTGCCTTCGAAACCACCTGGCCGAAATGGAAAGAGGGATCGGAGTTTAAGGCATTGAGGAAGTAAGTGTTTTTTTAAACACAGAGGTCACAGAGGGAGGAAACACAGAGATCACAGAGGCCCTCTGTGATCTCTGTGTTTCCTCCCTCTGTGACCTCTGTGTTTAAAAAAACTCGTCGAGCTGTTGATGGTTATACTTTATTTACATGTAACACAACACTCATTTATAAACATTTTTCAAATCGCTTTCAAACAACGTATAATCATCATTATAAAACTTTAAAAAATCCGGTACACTCACCTGCCCTGGAAAAGGCGCATAAAAATGCGTAGTGCTTCTTGAATCATTGCGCCACACCAGCACATAACATAAATGCATTTCACGAGATTTCATTACTTTCAGGAGGGTGTTGGTCCACCAGGTTTCATTGGGGATGCTTTCCAATCCTGTTTCTGTAAAAGCAGCCAGTTTGCCGGCTTTACGTGCATAATCGTCTACTATCTTTAGTTTTAAGATAGCGCTTTCCAGGTCGTAACGATTATCTCTGCCCATATCCCCATAATTATCTATGCCCATCATATCAACCCATTCATCACCGGGGTAGCGATCCAGATAGGTTGCTTCGGTTCTGAATTTGTTATCAGGAGAAAATGCGTAAATAAAATTATGAACGCCGAGGCTGTCGCGCAGGTAAGAAACAGTAAACCGGTATAACGAAATAAACTCTTCTTTTGTACAATGAGATTTCCCCCACCAAAACCAGTCACCATCAAATTCATGATAAGGACGAAACATGATAGGCACCAATTTACCATCGGCTCCTTTAATGGTATGCGCCCATTCTCCGATCCCTTTCAAAATTTCTTTATACAATGAGTGCGCTTCTCCTCCGGGGATGATCAGTTTCACCGCGGGTTTGGAAACAGAGTCCGCCCAGTTAAAGCCACCACCGGAAACAGGGTTCGAAAAATGCCAGGCTGCTGTAACAACTCCGCCCCTGTTGTAAATATTTACAACGTTCTTTCTTGTGTCTTCTTTATATTTTTCTATTGCTCCGGCAGGCCTACCGGTAAACCCTGAAAAATCTATTCCCACCACGGCAGGATGTGAGCCGGTAACCGATTTTACATCTGAGCGGTTTTCATCGCCCGACCAGCCGTGCCCATACTCTGTTGCATGCTGGTGACCGAACAGCGTATGTTTTTCAGCCAGTTTCCGCAGGTTGAGGGCCAGGGCTTTTGTTTCAGTAGTTGCGGCTTTATCTATAAGCTGCTGAGATTGGAGAGATGTAGTAAAAACAAAAACAAGGATTAGTGATAATGTTTTTTTCATACAGGGCTTCTTTATGTTATGTGGTAGACATTAGTGTGAAGTTACGTATTGAATTGTAGTAGCTCATCTTGTAGGTATTTTTTTAACCACAGAGAACGCAGAGGAGGAAACACAGAGGGCGCAGAGAATTTCCTCTGCGCCCT
>CAXTDO010000171.1:0-9370 GCA_964242315.1 uncultured Flavihumibacter sp. | reverse complement strand
GTACCACGGAGGTCCACGGAGGAACCTTCTCCGTGGACCTTCGTGGTACCTCGGCGCTTCCTCCGTGGTTAAAAAAAACACTTAAAAGGCTAACTACTAAAATAAAATATGTCATTTCATACCTAACTTAACACAAAGGATAAGCTAAGTGATCAACAATCATATCAATCATTTAATCATTAAATCACAGTTCAGACAATGAAGAAGGCTTATCAATTAATTACAATCTCCTTTGCTTTTATAGTAGCCGTTTCATGTCATGAAAACAGTAGCAACAATACAACCATCACTAAAAAGGTTACATCAGATACCACCTCACTGATTAGCGTTGATACCTCGCAGATACCCCATGATAAATTCGGAGAGCAGGTACGGTACGGACGGGAATTAATGCTGCATACATCTTACTATATCGGGCCTGATGGAATCAACGGTAAATACCTTGGTAACAAAATGAACTGCACCAACTGCCACCAGGATGCGGGCACCAAATTATTTTCTTTTAACCTGCTTGCTTCTCACGAAAATTATCCGCAGTACCGGGCACGCGAAGCCAAAGTGTTAACCCTGGCAGAAAGAGTTAATAACTGTGTGATGCGGCCTCATAACGGCAGACCCTTACCGCTCGACAGCAAAGAGATGGTGGCGTTTCTATCTTATTTGAAATGGATCAACAGTTATGCTCCGAAGGCCAAACCATTTAAAGGCGCAAAAAATCCTGAGGTGGAGTTTCCGGCAATTGCAGCAAGTTCTCAAAGAGGAGGTACGCTCTTTACACAGCATTGTGCCAGATGCCATGGACCGAACGGAGAAGGAATAATAGATTCATCCAGGATCACTTATACTTATCCCCCGTTATGGGGACCAAGCGGATACCAACCCGGTTCCAGCATGCATCGTGTTATCAAGCAGGCACAATGGCTTAAAGCCAATATGCCGTACGACAAAGCGACCTGGAATAAGCCGTTCTTAAGTGATGAAGAAGCGTTGGATATCGCAGCTTTTGTTAATGATGATGCCATTCATAAAAGACCGGGCGTTAAAGACTTTGATTACCCACATCCGGAAGAAAAGGCTATTGATTATGGTATTGGTCCATTCATTGATACATTCCCTGCTTCCCAGCATAAGTTCGGGCCCTATCAACCTATCATTAGCTACTGGAAAAAGAAAGCGTTGAAACCGGTTTATTAATATCCGTAACACTCTCCAGTCTAATTGCAGGTTTTCACATATAAATTAAGTTAATTATTTAATGGACATGATTCGCTTGCAAAAATTTCATTGAAACTTCACGAAACGGTTTCAACTTCCTTAACTTTCATCATTATACACACCTTTTGACTATAAAATAGTAATTAACACTTATGAAGAAATTTATACAATGCTGTTTTGCGGTGGCAGTTTGTTGCCCTTATTTTATTTACGCGCAGGATGAAAAGCTTGACCTGCCTACCATACAAAAGATAAAGCAGGAAGAAACGGAGCGTTCCAAAGTAATGGACATCGCCTTTCATCTAACAGATGTCAGTGGTCCGCGCCTTACCGTATCTCCGGGTTTTACCAGAGCAGCCAATTATGCTATCGAGCAATTAAAAAGCTGGGGTGCAACGAATGCCGCTCTTGATCCCTGGGGAGACTTTGGTAAGGGCTGGGAGCTGCAACGATCTTATGTTGCCATGAGTGCGCCTTATTACAGGTCGATAATTGCACTGCCAAAAGCCTGGTGCAGCGGCACCAATGGTCTGCTGAATGCTGAAGTAATTGTTATCGCTGCGAAAGATTCTGCCGGACTGGATGCTTACAAAGGCAAGCTCGCAGGCAAGATCATTGTAATGGATATGCCTGAAAGTTATAAACAAAGTTTTGCACCTGATGCATCCCGTTATACCGATGAAGCATTGCAGAGAATGGCCGACATCAAACCGGCGCAGGCCGGCCCGCCTGATACGGCAGCGTTGCGCTCAAGAAGGGCGCAGTTTGCGGGTGGAAGAGGTGCATTGCAGCTTCCCAATATAATTAAAGCAATGGCTAAAGCCGAAGGTGCTGTAGCTATCTTAACTACTTCCAATCGCAATCACGACGGAACCATATTTGTACAGGGCGGCGGTGGATTTAAAGCAACCGATCCGGAAAACTTTCTTGATCTGGCCGTTTCTTACGACGACTATATGACCATGCTTCGCCTTGCTAAATCCGGCATACCTGTAAAGATGGAACTGGATGTTAAAGTGAAATTCACTACCAACGACACCAAAGGTTATAATGTAATTGCTGAAATAAAAGGTACCGATAAGAAACTGAAAGATGAAGTGGTGATGCTGGGCGGCCATCTCGATAGCTGGCACAGCGGAACCGGCGCCACCGACAACGCTGCCGGATGTGCCATCATGCTGGAAGCTATACGATTGTTTCATACACTGGGCATTAAACCAAAACGCACCATCCGTATTGCATTATGGAGTGGTGAGGAAGAAGGCTTGTATGGTTCACGTGGCTATGTAAAGAAAACATTTGGAGACCCTGCTACCATGCAATTGCTTCCTGCTCATGCAAACTTCTCCAGTTATTTCAATCTTGACAATGGTACCGGTAAGGTTAGAGGTGTATACTTACAGGGAAATGAAAACGTGCGCAACATTTTTGCTTCCTGGCTTGCTCCCTTTAAGGATTCCGGCGCTGCTACCTTAACGACAAGTAACACCGGCGGCACCGATCATCTTTCATTTGATGCAGTAGGTTTACCGGGATTTCAATTCATACAGGAGCCCATCGAATACGGCACACGTACCCATCATAGTAATATGGATACTTATGATCATCTTATTGAAGACGATCTGAAAAGTTCCGCTGCTATCGTCGCGACCTTTGTTTATAATGCCGCGATGCGTGATGAAAAACTACCCCGGAAAGAATTGCCAAAGGCAGCGGCAAGTCAGCGCGCGTTTTAAATAATAGCTATCAGCCGTTCGATCGGTTTTTTTAACCACAGAGGAGGAACCACAGAGGAGGAAACACAGAGGGCGCAGAGGTTTTTCTCTTTGCCTTCTGTGTTTCCTCCTCTGCGTCCTCTGTGGTTAAAAAAACTCTTGCAAGTAAAGCAACTGTAAATTGACGGGATAAGTTGTTAAAAAAAACCAAACACAATTAATGCCGCTTTTAGGCCGATTCATACAGATGTAAATTGCCGGAGCTTGTTTTATAAATCAATTTTGTTTCATTAATGATTTATTCAGTCATGAAGCATTGAAGTAATTAATTTATAAAACAAGGAAACAAACAATGAACACAAAAAAATTGATCTCCAAATTATCCATTCTATTAGCAGGCGCAATTATTTTAGTCAGTTGTAATAAGAATGATGCACTTAAACCTGGTCCCATACCTGAGCCTGCGCCCACACCCACACCTGTAACAAAACGCTTATTCAAGATAACAACACGGGATCATGATTCCACGCTGTTTGCTTATACAACAACCGGGCAATTATTTAAAATTATTTCCACAGAAGGTGCAAAAGCAGGTGAGCCGCTTACCTATACCTTCATGTATAATCCCGACAGTACATTAGCCGAGATATATACAAACGTCAATTTTAAATATAAGTTTGTATACATCAACAATCAGTTATCGCATTCTGAGAATTATGTCAACGGAGAAAAGGTTTCTGAAAACAGATTTACGTATGTAGGCAATAAAATATCTTCCAATGTTTTGTTTACAGCATACCCGCGTAAAGATTATATCACCTATAAGCACACTTTTAAAACTACCTATGATTATGATGCTAACAGCGATTTAAAACAGCTTGTTTCTTATGCATTGGATACAGGTTCGTATGCACATACCAAGCTGGATGAAAAAAACATTCATCAATATGATAATTCTAAAAACCCTCTGTCAATAATATCACAACTGGCGCTGGTAAGCATGTACGAAATGCCTGGTGAGCATAATATTGTTAAAGAGATTTCCCTCGATGCAGAAGGTAATGTACAGAGTAGCATCAGTAATACTTATACTTATGATACCGATAAATATCCTGTTTCACGTATCACAATTGAAACTCCTAAAGATGGGCCGGTAGTAACCAGGAATTATAAATACTATTATAAAGTAGTGCAGCAATAAGTCAGTACACAGAAAATGACTTAAGATAGGTAAAAAGTAAAGCCGTCATATTTACACAAACCTGTGGAGAATATGACGGCTTTTTTAATATTAATTATTTCTTTCGCTTGTTTTAAAGATAAAACTGCGGCCTGAGATTAATTGTTTAGAATTCTCTTTATATTTCCTATCCTCATATAAACGCCGGTATCAATATTATAATACTTGCTGATAGGTTCAGTAGTGATTACTACATTGCTTTTTGAGTTTGTTACCGGGAGATACGTTTTACCACCATCACCAGGACTAAAATTATACTGAGCCTCAGTATATACTCCGAATGTTTTACTAAGAGCAATGCTCATTCCCACCTTTGGAGAGATCATAACATATGCCTGCTTGATGTTGAATTTTTTCAACTTGTGCAGGTCAGTATAATATTCAATATTATGCGTGCTGGTACTAAGTCCCATGTCTACACCCATATACGGCTGTATAAGACTGCCTTTGCTGCCCGTTGATATTTCGTAAGAAACGGCTATGTTGGTAACAGCATCAGTTGCCATATATGTGAAATCACCACTTTTATACTTTGATTTCTTTGGAACATAAGTATGAAGCACGGTTCCTACAGCCATGTTGTCTGTAATGGCATAAGTGCCAAAAACTTTTACTCCACTTAACGAAGTATGGTTATCGTTGGCGCCATGTCCGGTAAGTAAGGAGTATTCTGCGCCCAGGGTTGCCTGAGCCTTTGTTGTTAGTGCAATCGCACTCATTGCAATTAATTGTAAGAAAATTTTTTTCATAAATTCGGATTTGGATTAAATTTTACAAGGATTCGGATTAAAACGTAAAAAGAGAAACACTGGTATAAGCAACGTTCATTTTATTTCATTAGCGATAATTTTAAGACTTATGTGCTTTTATCATTTAGGTAAATTAACATATCATTTTCCACAACGTCAAATCCCTTTATCTGAATTATTAGAACTATACCCTGTATTTTATAAGTTTAAATGTAAAGGGTTAGTACTGACCAATGATTAATGATTAATGGTTAATGATTAACGGTTAGTTGTTAATGGTTAGTTGTTAATGGTTAATGGTTAATGGTTAGTTATGAATTAAATGCACTTTGTCATTCCTCATTAACAACTAACAACTAACAATTAATCATTTCTCCCTCAGCCATCGTTCAAAGAATTCATAGGTTCGTAGCATCTGGTCTATGCGCTGGCGGTTGTTGCCGCTGCGGGTAAGTTCGTGGGTGGCGCCGGGATGACGCACGTATTCTACCGGTCTTCCCAGCACTTTTAAACTTTTATAAAGCATCTCACTTTGTATCACTCCGGTTCTAAGGTCGGTTTCTCCATGAAATATCAGGAAAGGTGTGGTAATGTTCTGCACATAGTTTATAGGAGATTCCCTTTCTATTATTGCCTTTGTTGATGCTTCCCATGGGTATCCGCCGAAATAGTTAGGTACAAGCCGCCATGCGTTTCCCTCGCCAAAAAAGGTTCCCAGGTCGTACACTCCCCGTTGGGCACAGGCAGCTTTGAATCGCTTGTCATGCCCTATTATCCAGGCTACCAGGTAACCGGCATAAGACCCTCCTGTAACGGCCATTCGCGATGTATCGGCCCACCCTTCCCCCACGGTCTTGTCCAGGGCTGTAAGTACGTCACTGGTAGGCCCTGCGCCCCAGTCGTTAATATTACTTCTTAAAAAGTCTGCTCCGTATCCACCCGATCCGCGGGGGTTACAATATACCACGCCATATCCACGGCTGCAATAAAACTGGAATTCATGCCACATGCTGCTTTCACCCGGACCCCACATAGCGGTAGGCCCGCCGTGTATATCCAGTATTACCGGGTATTTTTTGCCGGCTTCAAAACCGGCAGGCTTCATCATCCAGTATTCTACCTGCTGGCCTTTTGTATTGGTAAAGATTTTCTTCTCAGGAAATGAGAGCTTTTTCTTCGAAACCCAGTCGTAATTGAACGAGCTGACGCGCCTGATATTTTTTGCAGCGGCATCTGCTATATACAATTCAGATGGATTTGCAGGTTCTGTTTTTGCAAACACCAGTGTTTTATTCACCAGGTCGAAGCTGGTCATTCCTCCTGAATAATCTGATAGCTGTTCGATCTTTTTGGTGGCGAGTTCAATCCGGTAAAGCGGAATGCCTCCATTGCTTTGTGCAGTAAAATAAATATACTTTTCATCATTACTCCATTTGAGGCCTGCGATGTTACGATCAAATGGAATGGTAAGAATGTCTTTAACGGTTCCATTCAATGGCATAATGCCCAATTGCGGTATAGATACTGTTGCCGTAGCACCATACATAAAGGCAAGGCGTTTACCTGAAGGAGACAGCTGGGAGCCCGTGAAATTTTTATCTTTTTCACCTAATAACAAACGCAAATTGGCGCCATCAGCGTCTGCTATAAACACCTGCGATTCCAATGCGCGGTCAGGATGTTGTGTGGAATCTACATCGCCGGAAATAATCAATTGCTTTCCATCAGGCGTAAACTGCAGGTCGTTGAAGCTGTAGAAACCTTTTGTAACAGCTACGGGTATAGCACCCCTTTCAGCATTGGTAATAAACAAGTAATCAAACGTGATATCGGATGATACCGAAGCTTCCTGCTGGAAATTGAGCTTATTGATCACCTTCGCTTTTTTATCAGCTACATTGTTATTAAGGTAGGCCCTGATTTCTTCAAGGCTGCCGTTAGGATCGGGTTTGGCAGTATTTGAGAGCCATTCGTTATTTTTATCAAAACCAGGCTTCTCGGACGACCAGCCAGGAACGGATTTTTTAGCATTCAGCAACGAATCTTTCAAAAGATCGCTTAAAGAAACAGATGAAGAGAAAGCTATTTTACTGCCATCAGGAGACCACCTTGGTGTGGAGGCACCATATTTATATTTAGTAAGCTGTACCGGTTCGCCACCTTCAAGAGACAGCAAAAAAATCTGGGGCCTGCCTTCTACCGCTCTTACAAAAGCAAGTTGTTTTCCATCGGGGCTCCACACAGGTTGCGATGCTCCAACAGCAGTTGTAAGTTGCCTTGGTGGTTGTGAGCCATTTGCCGGCATCATAAAGATATGGCTGGTATATTTATACTCCCATTTGTTATCACCATCAGGTTCAATAATGGTAACGGTGAACGCTGCGTTGCTGCCATCTTTGCTAAGTGTGACAGCATTAACCTGTTTAATTTTCAACATATCGGTTACACTGATGAGTGAGGTATCAGTCTGCGCATAAACAAACAAAATTGTAAGCTGTGCAAAACAAACAAAGCAGATTTTCTTCATTGAAGTATTTTTTGAAATGAAATTACGTATTAAATTGTGTTGAATGTCTGAACCGTAGATGGAAATGATTAAGGGATATATATGATGTGTACTTATCTGTTTTCGATCAATTAATAACAATCCCTTAATCATTTCCATCAATGGTTCAGACATTTCCTCTTTCAGGGCATAATAATAGCATTCTTCCTCATCTCATGATAAAACCTACTTTGATACTTACCGTGGCGATGGCTGAAAGTGATTTGAATTATTTCAGTTCCCTCCGTCAAAAATATTTCCCTGCTGAAAGGAACTTTTTGCAGGCTCATCTCACTTTATTTCATGCCCTGCCAAACGAACCAGCCCTTATTAACACAGTGAAAGAACTATGTGAAACGATTTCTGCATTTATGATACAGGTTAAATCGCTTGTATCAATTGGCAATGGTGTTGCTTTTAAAATGGAAAGTTTTGAGTTGATGCAATTGCATAAAACGCTGCAAAACCAATGGCAGGCATTTTTAACAAACCAGGATAAGCATAAGCTATGGCCGCATATAACTATTCAAAATAAGGTAATTGCAACAGAAGCAAATGAGTTGCTGGCAGCATTACAAAAAGACTTTAAGTCATTCCGCGTTCCGGCGGAGGGATTGCAGTTATGGGAATATTTAAACGGACCCTGGAAATCTGTAGAAGCATTTTCATTTAAAACGCTTTAAGTCATTTTAACACTCATGCCAATCATTAAATCAGCTTAATCACAGTTCAAAAAAAAAGGCGGCTCAGTTACGAGCCGCCTTATCTAAACGATGTTCACTAAATACAATATCAACTGTTGCGAAGATTATTCTTAGACAATTCGTCTTTACTAAGATCCTCTACGTCAACTTCGGTTTTTCTAATAGTGTCTTTAATTGTTTCTTCTCTATGTTCAACTTCTTTTCCTAAGGAAATTTCCTCTACTACCCTGGCTTCTTTTGATACTACCGGAATTTCAGCGCGTTCAGTAAGTTCAATAGTACCCTCTTCGAAAGAAGCAAAGCTGCTTTCTGACAACGGCTTGTTTACAGGAGTTCTTTCTACGGTAACATGTTCTTCCCTGAGACGAACGGTTTCTTCAACAGGTTGTTCTATCATACTTGTTGTAACACGTACGCCACCGGTTTGTACCACACGCTTGCCAACGTTGATATTTTCCTCAATAATAGGGATAGTCTGGTCGGTGCCCGTAGTCCGGTTTTGATATAATTTGTCTTCATTAAAATGATCGTGCGCATAGAAGTCTTCACTGTCATCGGTGTCATTTCCAAGTGCAGTGGCAGCCACTCCTGTAACGCCAATTCCGGCGAGAACATTTCTTATTGTTTTTTCGGTAGTGGCATCCAGACTACCTTTTTTGTACTCCGGCAACATTGCAAGTTGGTTCGTATCAAGAGTAGGTAACATTACATCGTCATCTTTTTCATGAAGTACGGCAAGTCCTATCGGGATGAGCACCTTGCGATCTTTCGACGTAGCATCATCATTCAAGTCAACGATAAGATACCGCACTCTACGAGATTTCTCGTCAAATAACAGCTCATCTACTTCTCCTATGGTTTTGCCCTGATTGTTTTGTACATCCCATCCTCTGATATCCGGTTCTCCCTCAGCGATTTCATAACCGCTTGCTTTTAACTCCTTGAGTTCATTAGTTTCATTTGACATAATTATTTGTATTTAAAAATTATCAATGTTGTTTTGCTACAATTTGTACACTTCTGTTTTCCTGTTTTCCCTGCTCTGTGGCATTGGAAGCTACAGGATTCGATTCGCCTTCCGGGATTAACGTAATACGATCTTCCTTCATACCGGCATTTTTTGTAATCCAGTTTTTTACGGCATCTGCCCGTTCCTTTGATAACATTCTATTATGGGTAGCATCTCCTGTGGAGTCGGTATG
>CAXTDO010000170.1:0-9395 GCA_964242315.1 uncultured Flavihumibacter sp. | reverse complement strand
CGTAAATAAAGATGTAAAAGGTGTTTTAACAGGATTAAGCCTGGGAGGACATCTTAAATGGAGCAATGCCGGACGCTTTGGTTTGAAAGTGCTGTTATCTTACGATGAAAATGGCTGGGCATACCGTTCGCTGACATTTGAAAACACCGCAGGTACAGGGTTGGTTAAAGCAGACGTGCTATACAAACTGCATTACCTGAATCTGCCGGTACTGCTTGAATATTCGTTTGGAAGTAAAGTTCAGATAAATATAGATGCAGGCGTTTTTATAGGTCTTTTATTAAACAATAAACTTGTTACTAATTTTAAAGAGCCTTTACCACCCGGGCAGCCTTCCAGCATAAGCACTTCATCAACCAACTATCATCCCTTAAATTACGGGCTATCGCTTGGCTTCGGACTGCAGGTTCCCATCGCATCAAAAATAAAGTTAGACTTCGACATAAGAAATCATACCGGCCTTTCCAATGTTTTTAAATCGAACAACTCAAACCGGAGTAAGATTCAAACAAATTGCCTTGCGTTGTTGGTTGGCTTCACATTTGAAATCTAGTGCTGCAAAAATAGAGTGGCTATCAGCAGATCAACCTGATAAGCTTTCTTCCTGATGGCTAATATCATACCTGCTACTCCGATCGGAGGTTTTTAACCGGGTTCAGGTTGGCGGCATGGATTGCCTGGAATGATATGGTGATAAAGGCTACAGCAGATGCGATGCAGCCGGCCAATAAAAAGATCCACCACTTGATATCGGTATGGTATGCAAAGTCATGCAGCCATTTATCCATAGTTATCCATGAAAACGGGAAGGCTATCACCGCTGCTATCAATACCGGTTTTAGAAAATCTTTTGAAAGCATGGCAACGATGGTACCGGAATTGGCGCCCAGCACTTTTCTGATACCGATTTCCTTTACGCGCTGGCTGATGGCAAAAGAAGAGAGACCCAGCAAACCCAAACACGCGATGATAACTGCAATAAGAGAAAAAATGGTGAAAATGGTCGCCTGCTGGTCTTCCGATTTATACAGACGCTCAAAGCGGCTGTCGAGAAAGTTGTATTCATAAGGAGTCTCCGGGACAAAGGTCTTCCATGCTTTTTCTACCTGCGCCAGTGCCGTTTGTATGTTGCTGCCTGATATTTTGATGGAAACATTATTGAAATTGTTGCCTGTCGGCATAAAAAACACCAGCGGCAATATTTTTTGGTGCAGCGATTCAAAGTTAAAATCATTCATCACTCCTATGATCCTTCCGTTTCTGCCACCATACTGAAACGGACGCCCTATAGCTTCGGCATTAGATTTCAGCGCAAGTGCTTTAACAGCCGATTCGTTAATAATGAATGAAGAAGTATCAGTGTCGTAATCTTTCGAAAAATTGCGGCCGGCTACCGTTTTGATGCCATAAGTGGGAAGATACCCATCGTCTACCACCACATATTTTATGTCGGCCTTTGTTGGTTCGAGTGAGTCGCCATTGTTGATCTGAGAGCCCATAGCATCCAGCAGCCGTCCGGTAGGAATGCGGGACGATCTGGCAACAGACTGTATGGCAGTGCCGGAAAGTAATTCGTTTTTGAATGATTCGAATTGATTATTTAAAGCCTGTGGATAGGTTAATGTAATCACATGGTCTTTGTCATATCCAAGTGATTTATTTTGTATGTAACGCAACTGCTGAAATACGATACCGGTGGCAACGATGAGAATAATGGAGATGGAGAATTGAACCACTACCAGAACCTTGCGGAAGGATATGTTCAACCCGCCCGCCTTAAAAACGCCTTTCAGCACTTTAATAGGCTGAAAGGATGAAAGAAACAAGGCGGGGTACATACCTGAGATAATGCCCACCACAAAGGGAACAAAAAAGAGGGGCACCAGTATCTGCCATTTTAACAGCACCTCTAACGTGAGTTCCTGTCCTGAAAGTTTGTTGAGCAGTGGCATGGTCAGCGCTGTCAGGCCAAAGGCTATGAGAGTAGCAAGCCAGGAAATAAGCAACGATTCGCTCAGGAACTGCGCTATCAGTTCTGACCGGCGCGCACCGGCTACTTTGCGGATGCCGATTTCTTTTGCTCTCAGCAGCGACCTTGCCGTTGATAGATTCATGTAATTGATACAGGCTATAAGAAGTATGAAAAGGGCAATGGCCGAAAAAATATAAACCCTGTTTATATCGCCGTTTTCTTCCGCTTCGTAATCAGTGTGTGAGTACAGGTGTATGTCGGTAAGCTTTTTCAGGCTAAGTTTAGAATAATCAGACGGTTTTATACCCGAATTTCCGTCGTTGGGGATATTACGGTTTTGAAAATCTGCGAAGCGTGCTTCCATACCAGCGGGGTTGTAATTATCCGGAAGTTCAATATAGGTTAGAAAAGAGTTGTTGCCCCAGTTAGTTCGCAGGTTCCTCTCACCATATATAACTGAATCTTTCAACGTGTTGAAAGAGATCATGACGGCAGGATGTAAATGGGCATTTGTAGGAAAAGCTTTGAACACGCCGGTTACCTTGCAGTTCAGTTGATTGTCGAGCCTTATCATTTTTTCCATCGGGTCAACGGCGCCAAAATATTTTTTAGCAATCTCTTCCGAGAGCATTACCGAATTTGGATCGGTCAGCGATTTTTTAGGATTGCCTTTGGTGATATCAACCTTAAAAATGCTGAATAAGTTCTCATCTGCAAAATATATGTCGCGCTCGTTGAATATTTTCTCTTCATATTTAAAAGATGTGTTTCCGGTAGCCAGCAGCCTTGTAAGATGTTTAATCTCCTTGAAATCGTTAAGAAGATAAGGTGCAAATGGAGGCGCAACTGCTCCCAGCACAAGTGACGTCTCCTTCGTAGACGGATTTATGAAAGTTCTTTCAATCCGGTATATATTCTTTGCACCAGGGTTATATTTATCGAAGCTGAGTTCATTTACTATATAAGCCAGTATCAGCAGGCAGCAGGTGATACCTACCGTTAATCCGAAAAGATTGATACCTGAAATAAATTTGTATTTAATCAGGTTGCGGAAAGCGATCTTTAAATAGTTCTTAATCATAACCGGCTTTGACTTTAACTAGGTAAAAATCAACCTAAAATATGCCATCTACAGAAAAGCTTGATTCAGCGTGCATTAAGTGACACCGAAGTACGAATCTGTACGTTAATGCAACATGCCTGTACGATAATGATACAGTGTACAGAAATGTCTTGAACTGTGATTTAGCTGATTAAATGATGGACTATGAAACGTAACAATCAACGTCCGTCATTTAATCAGCTAAATCACAGTTCAGACATTTCCCTGTTGATCAATTAAAAATATATGTTGCGAATCCAATGTAAGTGGATCAATTGAAATAATTTCATTTAAAATAAGTGCTTATGAAGTCTTACCAAACCATTTTATTATCCTTTGTATTAATACTTACATCCTCGCTTTACCTGCATGCGCAGGATGATAATTCTTATAAAACACCACCGAAAGAAATTGCTGACCTGGTTCTTGCCAGCCCAACTCCTAATGTTGATATAGATAGAAAAGCCACCTGGATGATTATGATGGAAAGGTCGAGCTTGCCTGGTGTTGAAGAATTGGCAGAGCCGGAACTGCGCATTGCAGGACTGCGTATCGATCCAAATAACTTCGGACCAAGCAGGGGACCGCATTTCATCAGCCTGCAGCTTAAAAATATTCAGACTAAATCTTTAACCGAAATTAAAGACCTGCCAAAAAACATGCAGGCGTCTGGCGTTCAATGGAGTCCCGACGAAACACAGTTTGCTTTTACCAATACAACGCCTGCCGGTATCGACTTATACAGGGTAGTTATAGCAGACAAAAAAGCTTACAAAGTAAATAAAACACCACTCAATATGGTGCTCGGAGGCATGTTCGGCAGCTACTCCTGGCTTGGCAACGATATGCTTTTATACAGGGTCGTTGTAAATGATATTCAGAAGCTGCCACCAAAACCACTCGCTCCAACCGGCCCAAACATCCAGGAATCAAAAGGCAAATCAGGCGCTTCGAGAACTTATGAAGACCTGATAAGAACACCCTACGACGAAAAACTGTTTGAATTTTATGCTACCTCACAGATTGTAAAAAATGATTTTACCAACGAAGTAAAGGTGGGCTCGCCGGCTATTTATAGCAGGTTAAGCATTTCGCCTGACCGAAACTATGTACTGGTTCATAAACTAAACAAACCTTTTTCCTACCTGGTAACTTCAAACGGTTTCCCTACCACCATTGAAGTAATGACCATCAACGGAGAATCAAAGAAAGTGCTGGCTAATAACCCTTCGAGCGAAGGCAATCCTATCGGGTTCGACGATGCATCGCCTTATCCGAGAGATTTTGGCTGGAGATCAGACGAACCGGCCACTATTTACTACGTGCAGGCGCTCGACAAGGGGTTAGGCAGATCGAAGGCTTCTTACAGAGATGCCCTTTATACTACTATACCGGATGACAAGAGCCCCGCAAAAGAAGTGTTTAAAACAAGAATGCGCTTCGGCAATATTATCTGGGGTAACAACCAGTTGGCGTGGGTTTCCGAGAACATGAACGCCACCCGCCGGGTAAGGATAAACACATTGAATCCTTCAACGGGTGCGCTGGATTCATTGTTTGAAAGAAGCAGCAACGATGCCTACAGTAACATCGGCGTACCGGTAACTGTAAAAAACAGTTTTGATAAAAATGTTTTATACACCACTGCTAACAACTCACAGGTATTGCTTGTGTCTGAAGGCGCGTCTCCCGAAGGCTCAATGCCCTTTATTCAGTCCTACAACGTTAAGGAGAAAAAAGGAAAGATATTGTGGAGATGCCAGGCCCCTTATTACGAAATCGTAGAAGAAGTAATTGACCCTGAGAAGATGCTTTTTATTACTTCGCGCCAAAGCCAGACGGAAGTTCCTAATTACTATCTCCGTGATCTTCGTAAGAAATCTTTAATCGGCACTCCTATCACCGATTTCAAGAATCCATATCCCCAGCTCGACGGTGTAAAAAAAGAAAAAATATCTTATAAAAGGGCCGATGGAATAGGGCTCACAGCGGATCTTTACCTGCCAAAAAATTATAATGCACAGAAAGACGGGCTGCTTCCTGTGTTGATCTGGGCTTATCCAAGGGAATATAAAAGCGCTTCGGATGCAGCCCAGGTTAGAGGGTCCAAGTATATGTTCACACGCATCAACTATGGTTCACCCATATTTTGGGTTACTCAGGGCTATGCCGTTATGGACAACGCTGAAATGCCTATTGTGGGCGAAGGAGGACAGGAACCAAATGACAACTTTATTCCCCAGCTATACCTCAATGCACATGCTGCCATACAGGCCGTAGCAAAGATGGGCGTTGGCGACAGTAATCGCGTAGCGGTAGGCGGACATTCATACGGCGCCTTCATGACTGCCAACCTGCTGGCACATACGCATCTTTTCAAAGCAGGCATAGCACGAAGCGGTGCTTACAACAGAACTCTTACACCCTTTGGGTTTCAGGCCGAAGAAAGAACTTACTGGGAAGCGCCGGATGTATATTTTAAAATGAGTCCATTCAGTTATGCCGACAGTATCAAAACACCGTTGTTAATGATTCACGGCGAGGCAGATGATAATCCGGGTACATTCCCTATTCAAAGCGAGCGCTTATTTAACGCAGTAAAAGGACATGGCGGCACGGTACGTTTGGTATACCTGCCTTATGAAGCGCACGGGTATGCCGGCAAAGAAAATATACTGCACATGTTATGGGAACAAAATGCCTGGCTTGATAAGTATGTAAAAAATGCCAAAGTAAATGCTGCCGATGATAAAGACAAAAGGGCGTTTTAAGTTTTTAAATACCAATTGTCAAGAGCTCTTCATTAAGAATTGACTATTGGTAGTTGAATATTGAGCATTTTCTTCTTAAGTCAACGACATTGATTTAGATACGTATAGTTAGAAATTTTTAATAGGGCAGAAGCCCGGATTTGCCGATCTAACCAACCATCCCCCAGAAACTGTTTTGTATGTATATGCCTATAAGGAAGGTTGATAAGGCAAACCAGAAAACAATTGCAAACGATGACACGCCGATAGCTTTGAACAATGATCCGATGATAGCCTTATTTATAAACCGGTAATAAAAAATAGAACAATACGTAATCTGGAAGACCATAAATATCAAATACGCATAGAGCGACGAGTTGGAAGTCTTAACATTTACAAAAAAAGATAACGGCACTAAAATTATCACGTATATCAGATTGGTATATCCTACCATGTACATACAGGCAACCAGGTGTTCTGTAAAATTGCACTTGCCTCTTACATAAAACAGCCAATAGATCAGGCTTATTAAAGGTATGGCGATCATCGTGACCACGTTAGAGTATTTGTTCATAAAGTACATGGCTTTACCCTGCCTTTTAAAAATTTGGACAACATATTCTCTATGAGCAGGGTCGCGAATGGCGTTGAGCTCGGGATGCTCTTTTAATACATCAGGAGCAGCGCTGTGAGACGCAATAGTGCTTACAACAATTACATAGATAGTGGCAACGAGTAAAAAGAAATTAAGCGGTGTAAAATATTTCAGTCTCTTTCCCTCTACAAATTCTTTTGCTACAGTACCGGTCTTTAGTAATAGCGCTTTAAGTAACTGCAGAAAACTTTTATCGGCATGAACAAAATAATGAAATGCATCATGCAGCACATCATGCAGGCTTAACCGGTGTAAATTGGTCTTCTGTCCGCATTGTGTACAAAATTTGAAATTGTCTTTTACATCGGCTCCACAGTTAAGGCATTCTGCCACCAATATATCTTTCATAAATGAGCATCAAAGTGTATGGAATTATTACCTAACCCAGGTATTAATTATTAGGCTATCAACTGTCAGCGATCAGGTGTCAGGAGAAAGCCGATCAGGTTTTGATCTGCTGATACCTGACGGCTGATAGCTGATAGCGATATGCGAACCGTTGATCGATGTTATTAAATATAATGGCCGTTCACAGATAATTAAAGGTTGTCATAAATCGGGTAGAATTATTTGTCCTGCCGGTTAACGTACTGGTTTGCTTTGATATTTTTTTCTGCCAGTTCAACGGTCTGCGCAATCCTTTGTTGCCGGGTTTCCGGTTTTTTTGCGTTCATGATCCATTCAAGAATACCTCGCTTTATTGACGGCGAAAAAGCTTCGAAGTTTTTAAAAGCTGTTTCATTTCCGTTGAACATTTGTTGCAGATCTTCCGGAATAACCAGGTTATGGATATCCTCCAGGGCTGTCCAGGTACCTGTTTTTTTTGCGAGGTCTATCATAGTCTGGCCACTTGCCGTCATTAACCCTGCTTCTACCAGCTTCTCAACTCTTTGCCTGTTTGTTCTGCTCCAGTTGCTTTTTGGTTTGCGTTGACAAAAAAATTGATAATAACTTTCTTCATCGCGTTTGTTTCCTTTGCTGTCAATCCAGCCAAAGCAAAGCGCTTCTTCCACCGCTTCTTCGTAGTAAACGCTGGGTGTTTTACTTCCTTTGCGATAAATAATCAGCCATACTTTTTTTTCGGAGACCTGGTTTTTCTCCAGCCACCTGCGCCAATGTTTTCTTGTTTTGGCATGAAATGTTTTTATCCCGTCTTTTAGTTCCATTAGTCAGGTAAGATTATTAATTTCAGATGTCTACAACTCGCAATCAACTCTACTAATTTTTAGCCAGTATAATCAATACGATGCCTGTAACATATAGTAACAGCATAAGGTAGAGATTACGATATGTTTTAGCACTTGCACTGGCAAATTCTTTCCAGATGAATATACCCCAGATTGCGGCAATGATAGTAGCGCCCTGTCCTAACCCGTAGGATATTGCCGGACCTGCTCTACCTGACGCAATAATGTTAAATGACATGCCCGTATGCCAGATAATGCCACCAAGGATGCCCATTAAGTGATCTTTAGCGGAACCGTTAAAATAATCTTTAACCGACAAAGGTTTGCCTGTAACCGGAAAACGCATCAATAACCCGTTGAATAATATATTACTAACGGCTAATCCGAAAGCAAAAAACACGAGAGCGGTGTAAGGAGTCAGTTTACCTTTCTCCGGATCATCAAAATTACCAGCAATGGAAGCGGCTACATATTTATAAAAGAAACCCATCAGCACACCCGCTATTATTGCCAGCAACAAGCCTTTTATTGAAAAAGAGGTAGTTCCTTTATTAACCTGCCTGTATGCATTTGCATTGATCAGTATTGCTACGGCAATCAGCGCCACCCCTGCAAAAAGCAGTAAAGCATTGCCCTGAGGGTTACCGGCATAATTCACTATTACGCCCAGTATAAGCGCAATGCCTATACCTACAGGGAAAGCCACCGATATGCCTGCCAGGGCGATGGCAGAAACCAATAATATGTTAGCAAGGTTAAACACTACACCGCCGGTAAATGCGGAAACCAAACTGGCGTTATCAGCCTGGTGATAATCTGCAAGGAAATGCCGGCCGCCCGTTCCATAGCTGCCAAGAGTAAACGCTATAATAAGCGACAGTATTAAAATCCCTAACACGTAGTCCCAGTAAAATAATTCAAACCTCCACGTAGTGGCGCTGAGCTTTTGGGTGTTGGCCCAAGAACCCCAGCAGATCATGGTGATGATGCAAAAGAGAATAGCGGCGGTATAGGAATGTATTATGAACATGGGGTCGTTGTATTACTATGTTGTTAGAATTGCCTGACTAGCGTTATGTTACTCGTAGATTTTTTAACCACGGAGGAAAAGCCGAGGTCCACGGAGGAACCTTCTCCGTGGACCTCGGCTTTTCCTCCGTGGTTAAAAAAAACGCTTACGATGTCTGCTACTAAAATGAAATGTGTCATATCATACTTAACTTAACACTTGTTTATTCGATACGTTTTAAATGCTTTCCATCATCTCCTTAACAGTAGGTGCCGATGCCTGCGCGCCCATTTTTGTTACTGAAATGGCTGCCGCTTTACAGGCAAATTGCACGGCTTTCTGCCATGGCTTTTCTGCAGACAGGGCAACAGCCAATGCGCCATTAAATACGTCACCGGCAGCGGTTGTGTCTATTGCTTTTACTTTATATGATTCAACCAGTCCCTGGTAACCGTTACAATCACAAAAAGCGCCTTCACTTCCCAATGTAATGATAACATTCAGAACTCCTTTTAATTTTAAAACCGATGCCGCCTGCCTGCAACCAACTTCATCCGTTACCCTGATGCCCGTTAACAGCTCTGTTTCGCTTTCATTAGGTGTGATCAGAAAAAGATCTTTATAAACAATATCAGGAAGCTGCCTTGCCGGAGCAGGGTTAAGAATAAAATGCTTATGGTGTTCCTGTGCGTAGGCAGACAGGTACTCAATAACGGCAAC
>CAXTDO010000169.1:0-9397 GCA_964242315.1 uncultured Flavihumibacter sp. | reverse complement strand
GGGTACTCCTGTAACAAACCCGACGATCCATCCACTCCACCCGAGACTACGCCGGTGCTGCAAAATCAATCCGTGACTCCTGCTTTTTTAAAGAAACTTTCAGGATTCGAAAACCTCAACATCTTTACGCTCATCAGCAGTGATGATTCATTACCGGATTATCGCTTTGCAGGTTCCGCGGATGGAACAGGTTTTTTAAAGTCAGCCGATGAAAAAGGATATGTGATGCTGGTAAATAATGAAGACAATTACTCCGTGTCAAAGCTGTACCTGGATCAGAACCTTAAACCTGTTAAAGGAGAATACGCATTAAATTCAGATGGCGGTCAGTGGCGCTTATGTTCCGGAACGATGGTAACACCGAAAGAACATGGCTTTGGCCCTGTATACCTTTCCGTTGGTGAAAGTAACAGCGAAGCAATGACTCATGCGATAGACCCTTTTCAAAGTTTCTTAACGCCAGCTACCCCCAAAGGGCTGCCCAGCCTTGGCAAATGGAGTGGTGAGAACTCAGTTCCTTTAAACAAAGATGCTTATCCCGGAAAAACGGTCATCATCACCGGGGAAGACGCTTCAGATGCTTCAGGGGGACAATTAGCACTTTACCTTACCAACACTGTCGGAGACCTTGACAACGGCTCTCAATACATGTTGAAACGGGTAGATGGCAACCAGAAGGAAAGGGACATGGCGGCAGGAACGGAGTATGACGTAGAATTTGTAAAGATTGAAAACCACAAAACGCTTACCGGTACGCAGATCCAGTCTATGGTAGACCCATTGAAAGCAATCAAGTTCGGTCGTGTAGAAGACTTGGATTACCGTAAAGGAAGTGCCGCTAACAGCCGTGAGATCTATTTTAATGTAACCGGACAGGATGCAACCGGTGTAAACGCAGATTACTCCCGCACCGTATTTGGGAGGGTGTATAAATTAGTGCTGGATGCTTCCAACCCATTAAAAGGAAAGCTAACGTGTATCCTGGACGGAGATGATGAAAAAGGTATCGCAAGAGATTTTCAGAATCCCGACAATATCTGTGTCACCACCAATTTTGCATACATAGAAGAAGATTCCAATACCTATGGAAAGGAAGATCATGACGCTTATATCTATCAGTACAATTTAACAACAAAAGAATTAAAAAAAGTAGTGGAGATAGACCATAGAAGAACAGAAGCGGATGCGGCCAAGTATAATGTGGGCGGCATGTCAGTAAAGGGTAGCTGGGAATACGGCGCCTTAATTGACATTTCAGATGTAACCGGCATTCCAGACACCTTCAGCCTTTGTATACAACCTCATTCCTGGACCGATCTGAAATTCAAAGGAATCGACGGAGGCAGCAAAAGAAAAGACGAAGCCCAGGGAAGCGAGATCGTTATCCTGAAAGGCCTTCCACACTAAAATTTTATCAACCCTTAAACCATCCCATCATCCCCCGATCCTTTGATGGGGGATTTTACTTAACTATCATCTCCTCATGATAAAAACAACCTGGATCGCTTTCCTCTTCGTATCTGCTTTCTTACTTTCCGGTTCCTGCTCAAACATCCGGCAAACATCTGTCACCGTTCGCATACTTGCTGACTACAAACTTAAGCTGCGTGAATTAAGGGATGAAACACAAAAATGCAGCTCACTGCTGGAGCGTCAGGCTGATAACGCCTTATTACAACAGCAATTTATTAAAGCCCGGTCTGCCTACAAAAGAATTGAATGGCTGGCTGCATACTATTATCCATACACTGCAAAAAAGATAAATGGGCCGGCACTTCAGGAAGTAGAGGCAGATGAAAAGAAAATTATCATTCAACCTGAAGGATTCCAGGTAATAGAAGAGCTGTTATATGATACAACACGGCAGCATACGCCCGATGTAATTTTAAATCAGGTAAAGATCCTTCAATCAAATATCGGCAGGCTTGAATATATCATTTCCATTCAGGAAACAACGGACGCAAATATCTTTGATGCACTTCGGCTAGAGATCTTTAGAGTGATAGCTTTAGGCATTACAGGTTTTGATTCACCTGTTGCAAATAATAGTATTGCCGAAGCAGGTGCATCCCTTGAAAGCGTGGCATATTTCCTATCTTTTTACAAGGAACGATTCACGGATGATAACAGGCACTTGTGTGATTCGTTACAGCTACTGTTTAAAGGCGTTCAACAACAATTGTTGAAGCAAAACGATTTCAACTCCTTAAACAGGATGGCCCTGATCAAAGTATACCTTAATCCGATTTCTGAAACTATTTTATCAATTCAACGGGACTTGAAAATACCTTTCTTCACAGAGCCCAGGGCAATAAAAGCGGACGCCGCATCCCTGTTTGCCAAAGACATTTTTAACGCTGATTTTTACACTTCCGGTACACCCTCATACGTAAACCCACAAAAAATTTTGTTAGGCAGGAAGTTATTTTATGATGGAATACTTTCACGTGACGGCACCCGTAGCTGTGTTACCTGCCATCGACCAGGTAAGGCATTTTCTGATGGACTTACAACCAGCAAAGGTTTGGGCGCACAACTCTCCGTTTCACGAAACACGCCTACACTGATCAACGCCGCTCTTCAGCCTTCACTTTTTTATGACATGCGCGTAAACTATTTGGAAGATCAGGCAAAAGACGTAATCAGCAATAAAAATGAGATGCATGGTTCTTTTGAAAATGCTCTGAAATATATAAACGGTAATAAAGAATACCAGGAACTGTTTAAACAGGTTTACAGGGATGCAAAACCATCCGATCTTCACATTAAAAACTCCATAGCATCATATGTAAGATCCTTAACTGCACTCAATTCCAGATTCGATCAATACATCCGTGGAAATAGCAACGCCATGAATGAATCGGAAATTGATGGATTTAATTTATTTACAGGCAAAGCCAAATGTGCCACCTGCCATTTCCTTCCGCTGTTCAATGGAGCCAACCCTCCCGATTTTACAAAGATGGAGGCGGAGGTAATAGGCGTTCCCGCTTCCGCAGATTCATTACATCCGGTGCTGGATGGTGACAAAGGAAGATACGATGTGTACAAAATTGATCTTCATAAAAATTCTTTCAAAACGCCTACTCTTAGAAATATTGAACTAACGGCGCCTTACATGCACAACGGTGTATTTAAATCGCTGGAGGAGGTAATTGAATTTTACAACAGGGGTGGCGGAAAGGGGTTGGGATTGAAAATAGAAAATCAAACCCTGCCGTCAGTCAGGCTTGGTTTAACGGCCGTTGAAAAAAGATCGCTGGTTGCTTTTATGAAAGCGTTGACAAATACCGTTATAAAGTGAAGGTTGAAAATTTAAAGTGATTAGCTAATCTTATAATTTATTTTTACTGAGTAGGGAATGTTGAGACAGCTTTTAATCGACATACAAATAGGGATATCTATTTCCCCTTAATTTTTAATGGGTCTGCCCTGGAAGGAGGGCCTATTTAAAGCTTTATTTGGTACTTTTGTTTTACGATTTGCATTACTTGAAGACATGAAAGTATCGTGAGTAATTCATGGAGTAGCAAAATTGAATTGTTGACATTGTACTGATAATTAATTGATTGTGAATTAGGTTCAGGACCGGTCCGCAGGTAATTACCCTCTGTTAATTGATAATCAATTAACAGAGGGTTTTTTATTTTTATGGTTGTCTATTTAATTGACTACTACTTACGAAAACAATGAAATATTTATGCCTTTAAATTCTTTATTTATTACTGGTCTAGTTTTTTCAGCCATCGCTATAATAGCTGGGTTAATCAGAGTATTTCAAGGGAAAGTCGAACCTAAAACTATGATCAGCGGGAAGGGGTTTACATCTGAAACAACAGGAATAATACCGCTTATTTTTACTTTCGGTATTGTTTTGATGGTTCTAGGGTTTTTTAAAGGTGATAATATTTCGGAATTGAAAAATAAAGAAGACAAGCGCGACTCACCAACACCCCTAAGCAAAAAGTAAGGAAACTGGCCATTAAGAATAAAGTGCTCCCAATAATACCACAATCTTCCCCCCCGAAGTTTACCAATTATTATTTCAAACAAAAGTTTAGATACTATCCCGGCATTGGTAATACATCAGCATTCTGACCCTCATGTAGCTTTTGGGGCGAATGTAGTTGATAGTGGAACACAACATCAAGTAGTTGAATATTCAAGAGCGGTTTATGAACAAAAGAATGGTATACTAAAATGTATTGGAGCTGCTAGAAACAATACCGCAGATGATTTTAGCTTTCATATAAAATTTACCTTTTATAGCAATGGGATTCATCATAAGGATTATATAACCGAAGCGTTTAATGTCCCTCGAACTTCTTCTCCGTCGGTAAATCTCGACACTATAATTGGTAAATTCCCGAAAGTTTCTAATTCTCTTTATTACCGAATAAATTTAATTACTGTAGAAATTATTAACTGAAGATAACATAAAAGCCCGGCCAGTAAAAACAAGCCGGGGGACCTTTTAAGAGAGACGGCTTAAAGCCGGAAATCCAATACATAAATTATAGCCGGGGTATAGACATAGCCCCTGGGCGTTTCATTTTTTTGTCAACTCTGATTATCAATATTGTTTATAATATTGTTTTGATAGTGGTTAATTAGCAGGTCCGGGTGGTGGCCGAATCGTTGACATGCTATTGGCTGTTCTTGCTTGCAGGGTGATCAGTATAATATCTGTTTGCATGTTAACTTTATTATTATTAAATTTAAGAAGTGGGTAAAATTTGACGAGTCAAAAACCGCATAGAAGTGGTATAATAAAAACCAAACTATAAATGGAACAAAAGGCCGCTAAACGGATGATGATTACAACACTAGCACTTGCATTTTTCAGTATTGTGAGCATCATAAGCCAAAAAGGCATGGAAAACATAAGGGGAGTCTATATTATAAGCCTTCTTGCACGCGGATTTACGATTGGAGCTTTTTTTGTCAGTCTGGTAGTGTTTATCAAAAGCAAGAAAAACACATAGGCTCATTCATGTCAATTGCTTTTGATGGTTAAGATTACCCTCTGACACTGGCATGAACCCACTGCCGGCGCTGCCGGTAAGCTTTATAAATTCATTCTCAGCCCGGGCACTGTCAATGATGGTTTTGGCTACATCGTTTATTTGCTCTGCAACATCCGGAGTTATGGTGCCGGCTTTAAGTCCGTCGATGGTTTCAAAAATAAAGTAGCCCGGAGGTTGCCGATTAAATTTTTCGACATGTTCTTACTTTTTCTGAGTGATTTAAAAATTTGCGAAATGATATTTAATACAACGTTCTTGTGGATAATAGCTAGAGTGTTTTCATGGCACCGTACGCATTCATATAGCCGCTTACTTATCTTATGTGCCCTAGCTTTTGCTCTTCAATAGAATCTTCTTTAATTGAATATAACCTTATCCTGCTTTCTGTAAGACCATATATCAAGTTTCCGGCAGGCTTGATTAATTTTTTAAAACGAGGACTGGTATTTTTTTTAACGTCTTCAAAATCAATGTACTTTTCTGATTTTGCATTAAAACATTGCAATCCGTCTTCTGTGCTCAGCCATATATTACCATTTTCGTCAGGACAAATACATGTTACCCGGTTTTTAAAGGCATTATTTAAGGGTACATTACTATTATAAAATTTTTTGACCGAATAGCCATCAAATCTGTCAAGACCAAAATACGTACCCAACCAAATATAATCAAGTTTATCCTGTGCAATGTCATTTGCATCTGTGTGTGATAATCCTTCATCAACAGTAAGATGATTAAATTTATAAGGATAAGACTGTGAGAATATACTACAAGGAATTAAACACGTACTTAGAAATAAAAAAAGAAGGCTTTTACATGATCTTCCTTTTTCACCCACAACATCTCTTTAATTTTTATTTATACAAAAAATAATATTTGCTTTTAGGCAAAAAAGATGGTTAAAAATGTTTTAAAGGTCAAAAGCTGATGGTCTGCTTCTTAAAAAACATTCGTTGTTTTGTTAGTTTCCCAATGGATAAAAACTATTTAATGTCAAAAATGGATAATATGGTGAATAATTTAGTTGAAATAGGGCAAAATGTACAAAATGTCAAAAAAAAAGTATTGTTAGGGCATGCCCGTTACACTATTAAAGACGTTTATTGCAAAGTATATTAAGATAGCTTAATGTAAAAATGGAAAAGAATAATTGTTGACCATCTCCATCATTAAAAAACTAAAGAAAATCACTTTGAGACAGAAAAGCACTGGCACAAAAATCAAACTTTAGGAGGACTTGCTATTTAAATTACCAGCCCGCTTAAAGACGAAACTAATTAATTATATTATGTATCATAAAAAGTTACCGGAGTATTAAAATATAAAAATCATGAAAAACAGTTTTTTTCTTGTTCTGTTTTTATCAGTTTATTCAACTGTTCTTTTTGCACAAAAGAAAACTAAAACCAGGAATGCCTCTAAAGTCACACCGTGCATGGATGTGCTCAACCGTTTTACCGCCGCTAATGTGCCGGCTATGGCTCCGCAAGAGGAGTTTGCTCCACTGATCAATTCCACCGAAGCAACACCGGCAAATCTTCCTGGAAACGGTTTGACTCAACACCCGATGTTGTATGTTGGAGAAAACTGCAATAGAATGTCTGTTGTAAAAGACGGTAAAGTAATTTGGACCTATTCTACCGGAAAGGGTCCTGAATATGATGATGTATGGATGCTGTCAAACGGCAATATACTTTTTACCCGCATGCAATATGTTGCTTTAATAACCCCGGATAAGAAAGTTCTTTGGCGTTATGATTGTAATAACGCTAATGGGGCAGAGCATACCGAGGTTCATGCTTGCCAGCCAATTGGGTTAGACAGAGTTATGTTTGTGGTAAATGGCCTGCCACCCAAACTGATAATTGTAAACACCAAAACAGGGAAAGTTGAAGTAGAACACGAACTTCCTTACAGCCAACCAGCAAATCCCAACGGCATCCATGGACAATTTCGCCGGGCAAGGGTTACTGCTCAAGGAACATACCTGGTTTCTTTTTTGACCATGAATCAAGTGGTTGAATACGATAAAAACTTCAAAGAAATTTGGAGATACAATATCCTTTCCCCCTGGGCTGCTTTAAGGCTTAAGAACGGCAATACGCTTATTACCGATGAAAAAGATTGGCTTACCCGCGAAGTAAACGGTAAAGGCGAAACCGTTTGGGAGTTTAATTGCAAAACAGATTTATCGGCAGAATTTCAGTTTACCTCGGCACCGCAAAGTTGTACCAGACTGGCCAATGGCAATACTATTTTCACCTCACGTGGCCAGGGAGGCAAAGGCCCGCAACTTATTGAAGTTACAAAAGACAAGAAGGTAGTTTGGGTACTGCATGATTGGAAAAATGTGGGTGATGCCACAGCAGTACAGATATTAGACGATCCGGGTATTCCTGAAATGCCGGGGCAATCAGAACATTGACAGACTTTTGCAAATGATATTATCTGATTACTGATAACATTACCATGCACATAAAATTTAATTGCAAGTGGACTATAACCCGGAAAGGGCGGGTTGAAAATTCGCGGGACCTTCTGTAACTGCCGCTAAAATCGATTTTAGAACCGCTATTGTGTTAGAGGATGTTCGTCAATCCGCTTTTACAAAATCCACCATTGAAGAGCCGGAAAGTAAAAAGAAAATCTTTACTTATAATTCTTCTGAAATCACATTCAAATAATTTTATAAGATAAAAAGCGAATAACGTTGCCTATAACATTGCAAACTATAAATGATAAATAAACATGACTTTGATTAATAAATGTAGCGGGTGTTTTATCGTGCTCCTGGGATTGTCAGTCCAGCTTTTTGCTCAGGCTAAATCGATTGATGTAGCGTCTCCAAACGGGGAGATAAAGGTTTCAGTTAATCCAGGCGATAAAATATATTACTCTATAACAGCCAATAACCAGGAGCTCTTAACAAAAAATTACCTGGCAATAACCTTTAAAGACGGGTCACTTGGCGAAAACCCTAAATTGATTTCGGCTAAGAAGACCAAAGGCGAAGAAATAATAAAGCCATACGCTTCATTAAAATTCTCTACTGTCAGAAGCAATTACAACGATCTGACAATGACCTTTAAAGGAAATTATGCAGTTCAGTTTCGCGCTTTTGATGATGGCATAGCATATCGTTTTATCACCAGCAAGAAAGGTGATGTGGAGATAATGAACGAGGATTTTTCTATTAATTTCCCTGACAATTACTTACTTCACTTACAACAGAATAACGGATTTAAAACCGCTTATGAAGAGCTTTACCAGCATGTTGAATCCAACAACTGGAAACCGTCGGATAAAATGGCCAACCTTCCGGTTTTAATTGATACCAGAAAACAATACAAAATATTAATTAGTGAGGCCGACCTTTCCGATTACCCGGGTATGTTCTTAAAAGGCACAGGAAATAATGGCGTTGAGGCAGCCTTCCCAAAAACGCCGCTCGAGTTTGGACCGGATGGAGACCGCAGCCAGAAAATTTTAAAATCGGCAGACTATATCGCTAAAACAACAGGAACCAGGAATTTTCCCTGGCGCTACTTTGTTATCTGTAAAGATGATAAGCAGCTTTTGGAAAATACAATGACTTTAAAGCTGGCACCAAAAAGCGTGATTGCCGACCCCTCATGGATTAAACATGGACAGGCAAGCTGGGAGTGGTGGAATGACGCTGCACCTTACGGGCCTGACGTAAATTTTGTTTCCGGCTATAACCTGGAAACATATAAATATTATATAGACTTCGCTTCCAAATACGGTATTCAATATATTGTTATGGACGAAGGCTGGGCTAAAAGCACAACCGACCCGTACACACCAAATCCAAAGGTTGATGTAAAAGAACTGATCCGTTATGGAAAACAAAAGAATGTAGATATCATTTTATGGCTAACCTGGCTGACAGTTCATAAGAATATGGATTTGTTTAAGACTTTTCAAGAATGGGGTATAAAAGGCGTTAAGATAGATTTTATGGACCGCTCCGATCAATGGATGGTAAACTATTATGAAGATGTTGTAAAAGAGGCCGCCAAGCATCAGATATTTGTTGATTTTCACGGCGCATTTAAGCCTGCAGGCTTAGAATATAAATATCCAAACCTGGTTTCGTACGAAGGTGTAAGGGGATTGGAGCAAATGGGCGGCTGCTATCCTGATAACAGTATTTATCTTCCGTTTATGCGAAATGCAG
This sequence comes from uncultured Flavihumibacter sp., assembly GCA_964242315.1. GTDB lineage: Bacteria > Bacteroidota > Bacteroidia > Chitinophagales > Chitinophagaceae > JADCRZ01. The sequence continues at coordinate 172 of CAXTDO010000169.1, read as the reverse complement.
TTGGCCCTATGGATTTTACACCCGGTGCCATGATCAACATGCAGCCCGAAGTTTACAGGGCTGCACGGCCAAATGCGGCAGCAATAGGTACCAGGGTTAATCAGCTTGCTTTATATGTTGTTTTTGAAAGCAGTATACAAATGCTTGCCGATAATCCTACCCTTTATTACCG
>CAXTDO010000168.1:0-9400 GCA_964242315.1 uncultured Flavihumibacter sp. | reverse complement strand
GTACTTTCATACAATAAAATTACAAACTCGGATAACGTACTGGGTGAGGAGGAGAAAAAATTGATCCGTCTGGCAATGTGGGCGAGTGAACCTATCCCGTTTGACCCTATGGAAGTGGCTTTGCATGATGCCTATTCGAAAGCTTTTCAGGTTGATGAAAGGCCGCTTTACAAAATGGCTCACGAGTACCCGTTAGGCGGTAAACCGCCCATGATGACCCACCTGTTTGAGAGTGATGCCGGAGAGCGGATAATAGCAGCCAAAGGAGCACCTGAAGCATTAATAAATGTTTCTGATGTGACGTCACTTGAAAAGCAGCAAATTGCAGCAGCCATCCAAACATTAACAACAGATGGTTATCGTGTTTTAGGAGTAGGTGAAGCCCGTTTTTCCGGTAGCAACTTTCCTGCTACACAACAGGAACTTAGATTTCATTTTAAAGGAATAGTTGCATTTTATGACCCGCCCAAAAAGAACATCCAGGCGGTGTTTGAGGGCTTTTATAAAGCCGGCATTACAGTAAAAATTGTTACCGGCGACAATGCCGCTACCACTATCGCTATTGCAAAAGAGATCGCATTTAAAGGTTATGAGAATAGCGTAACCGGTGATGATCTGATGAAATTGCCTGCTGCAGAACTGCAGCAGCGGGTTGAAATCATCAATGTGTTCAGCCGCATGTTTCCCGAAGCAAAACTTAAAATCATCAATGCGCTGAAAGCAAAAAACGAAATTGTGGCCATGACAGGAGATGGCGTAAATGACGGGCCCGCCCTTAAAGCGGCGCACATTGGTGTTGCTATGGGCAAAAAGGGAACAGAGATAGCAAAACAAGCTGCTTCCCTTATTTTGCTGGATGATGATTTATCTAAAATGATAGATGCTGTAGCCATGGGTAGAAGGATATACGCCAACTTAAAAAAAGCTATTCAATATATCATTTCCATCCATATACCCATTGTTTTAACGGTGTTTATTCCCCTTGCTTTGGGTTGGGTATACCCCAATATTTTTACACCCGTACACATCATTTTTTTAGAGTTGATAATGGGGCCTACCTGCTCCATCATTTACGAAAATGAGCCAATGGAAAAAAATACCATGATGCAACCTCCACGTCCGTTCACCAGTACTTTTTTCAACAGGAAAGAACTGACCACCAGTGTTGTACAAGGATTAGCGATAACTGCAGGAACATTAATAGCCTATCAATATGCGGTGCATCAGGGTTATAGCGAGGCGCTTACCCGCACGATGGTTTTCATAGTGCTTATTTCATCCAATATATTTCTCACCCTGATTAACCGCTCTTTTTACTATTCAATCATTACCACCGGGAGCTATAAAAATAACCTGGTATCATTCATTATAAGCATCACCATTATCATTACCGCATTGCTGTTATATACAGACCCATTAACTGATTTCTTTCACTTTCAAACCCTCGGGTTATCTCAGTTATTTATCAGTGCCGGTATAGGTTTCTTATCGGTTATGTGGTATGAAATAGTTAAATGGAGGAACAGAAAAATACAACAGTTTTAATTCGTTTAATATGGGAAAAGTATAAGCATCTCATCACTAAAGTATTAAACATTCATATACTGAAGTTGCCTGGCCACAACATTAAAGCAGCATATCATGCCTCTTCAGCAATGCAAGGAAACAACAGCGCTCACTCCGCTTCTGCTTAAGGTTACAAGGCCTTAAAGGCTTACTGCGTAGTTCAATCTCACTGTTTATTTTCCATTGAAATCAGTAAATCATGTAACTAATTTCCAAATTTGTATAACGCTACACTGCCCAAAGGATGAGACCTTTGAGTCGTAAAAATTCTTTCACATTTAAATAAATGTATCCGGACTATAAACGAGTGACCGAAAAGAATTAAGGATTGTAAAATGTTTTTTCCAGTTCTAAAATCAAACTAATGAAGGTGTTTTGTCTTTTCCTGATAGTGGTCGCTTTTCTATTTCCAACTTGTAAAAGTCAGCCTTTAAATAATAAGCAAGGTTTCAGAGATACTTCGATCACTGCCTCCAATTCTTTTTCAGAATTATTTATCGATAGCCCAAAACTCGAAACCTTTATTTCATCTGCACACCTGACAGACAGTGCTGCAAAAAGGTTAAGAAGCTTTTATAATAGCCGCAATTACCAGTTTGCCTGGTTTACAAAAGATGGACTGGCAGAACAAACCCGTACTTTTATTAATCTTCACAATAGTTATATTGAGTCAGCCAATGACAGCTCAATGGCCGATAACCACTTGCATGTACAAATGAATGAATTAATGGATGAAGACACAGCTATTGTTGATGCAAACAAAGAAATAACATCCCTGGAACTTCAGCTGACAGAGCACTTTTTCAAATATGCACAGCACGCCTATGCAGGCAGGCTGAATCCTGCCGACTTACAATGGCATATACCAAGGAAAAAGGTGAACGTCACGGCGTTGTTAGATACGCTGATTTCAAACAAAGGTGCCAACACTGACAAGTGGGAACCCGTTAACCAGCAGTATAAGCTGATGAATAAACAACTAAAACGTTATGCAGGTATTATAAAGGCGGGAGGCTGGAACAATATAATTTCAGGTAATCAAAAACAATACAAGCAAGGTGATGAGGCATTATTAATTAAGCAATTAAAACAACGCCTGGCTATAGAAGACCATTATAACACAGGCGATACATCAGCAACCTTTACCGATGAATTGTTGATAACAGTAAAACAAACACAAAAACAATACGGCATTAAGCAGGACGGTATTATAACTGCCGCTCTTATAAAAGAATTAAATATACCAGTTAAAGACAGGATTGAACAAGTGCTTGTGAACATGGAGCGCATGCGATGGATGCCTGAAGAACTAACAGGCAATAGGATAATAGCTAATATCCCCGATTTTAAATTGCTGGTGTTTGAAAATGCAAAAAAGGTGTTTGATTTGGATATAGTAGTTGGTACCGACGCCCATGAAACGGTTATTTTTGAAGACGTACTGCAATTCATTGTCTTCAGTCCATATTGGAATATACCCCCCAGCATAGTACGTAAGGAAATACTGCCCGGCATTAATGCAAATGCAAACTATCTATCCAATCATAACATGGAACAAACAGGCAGAGAGAATGGCTTGCCTGTTATACGTCAAAAGCCGGGTGAAGATAATTCGTTAGGGAAAGTGAAATTTATGTTTCCCAATAACTATAACATTTATTTTCATGATACCCCTGCAAAGACTTTATTCAATAACAGTAAAAGGGCTTTCAGTCACGGCTGCATCAGGGTAGCGCATCCAGAAAAATTAGCACAATATCTTTTACGCAATCAACCTGAATGGACAGCCGATAAAATAGATACAGCAATGACTTTAGATAAAGAGAATTGGGTAAAACTCAAGAATCCTATACCGGTACTGATAACTTATTTCACTGCATGGATAGATCAGGACGGGCTTCTTAATTTCAGAGATGATGTATATGGAAATGATAAAATGATGGCAGCACACTTATTTGAGCCTTAGTAAAAACCTACAGAGTGTATGGTAATGCTGCACATGAAATGCGTTCAAAGTGATAATTGATTCAAAATTTGATTAACGTGAACAATGAATAAATCTATTTTTAAAATTGGGTATTGGTCAGCGCTTATTGCATTTGTTGCAATTATGGCATTCAACATTGCTCAATTATTACAGCTTCTCGGTGTTTTCACTTTTCCGTTCGACCAGGTTTCGATATTTGGGTCTTCACTTTGCATAGTTGTACCTTTTTTGTTAGCAATGCTTGCACTTCACTACATAGCGCCGTTTGCCAAAAAGTTCTGGTCCCATGCCGCTCTTCTCTTTGCATTAATGTATGTAATTTTTGTCACAGCTAATTATGTTGTTCAGTTAGCCACCGTTATTCCAATGACACTTAAAGGAGCAGCAGACGAAGTTCGTATCCTTAATCAATCACCTCACTCCCTGTTTTGGGATTTTGATGCAATCGGATATATATGCATGGGGTTGGCAACGCTCTTTGCTGTTCCTGTATTTAATAAAGAAGGGTTTCAAAAATGGGTTAAATACTCTTTTTTAGTTCATGCACTTGTTACCCCTCTGATTGGATTTGTTTACTTCTATCCAAAGTTTTCTGATAAATTACTACTTATCGGTATTCCCTGGGCAATAACAGCTCCGCTATCAATGGCCATGCTTGCGCTACTATTCAAGAGGGGTTATGGCTTGACAAAAGAAAGCCCAATTACTGCGGAAAAGGAGTATAAAAGTATTAAAACATGAAAAGAGGAAAATTTATAAGTATTGCAGGTACATTAATTTTGGTGATCGGAGGAGGGTATTATTTGTCGAGTGATAAACATAATTTTACGAGAAGTGAAGCAAAGATTGATAATGCAGAAAGGATACCATTCAGACCTAATGAAAAAGAAATTTTATTTTTAGCATCTCTTGCACCTAGCGGACACAATACACAACCATGGTTTATAAATTACCTTGAACCCTACCATTGGATAATAGGCAATGATAAAAACAGGTGGCTTCCTGGTGTTGATCCCACGCAACGGGAAACCATCTTATCAATAGGTGCTTTTCTACAAAATCTGGAATATGCAGCTAATAGCTTTGGTTATTCGTGTCAATTCAATGTGTTGGCAACCACCAACCAGGAAGAAAACATTGCAGAAGTAAGGTTGGAAAAATCTAACCAGGTAACTAAATTTGATACTGACCAGATCAAGCATCGCCGCACTATTCGTTCAAACTATCTAAGCGATGCACTAAAAATAGAAGACAGCTCATATTTAACTAAGGAGGAAACTGATTGTATCTACTACATTCCCAACACATCAAAGGAACACCAATGGCTGAATGAACAAACCATCGAAGCCAACAGGATCCAATCGTATCGGGATGCTGCACAAAATGAATTAGCCAACTGGATAAGGTTTTCCAGTAAAGATGCTACACAACATTTGGATGGACTGACACTGGCAGGTATGGAGATAGAAGGAATACCAGGCTGGTACTTGCGAAATTTTTATGGTAAAAAAGATGTGATGAATAAAAGTTTCAGGCAGCAAAGTATTGATAAAGTTGTAAAGCAGGTTTCGCAATCTGCAGGCTGGTTTCTGATTACAAGTAAAGATAATTCGGTAACAACACTGCTTGAAACGGGCCAACGGGTTCAAAGACTGCTTTTAAAGATACGGGTAAAAAATATAGCTGTTCATCCAATGACGCAAATATTGGAGGAGCCCGCCTTCAATATAAATCCGAGTTCTTCGATTGGTATTAATGATGCTGTTCAATTTATCTTACGCACGGGTTATGTAAAAAATTATCCCAAACCTGTTTCTCTCCGGCGGCCTGTTGATCGTTTCGTGCGAACATGGAAAGGTCAAATATTTTAAATTATTTTTATGCTTAAATATTTTTTTGCCTTTATCCTGCTTATTCATGGAATGATTCATTTTGTGGGATTTGCAAAAGCATTTGGCTATGGAAATATTCCACAACTGACAAAAGATATTTCAAAGCCGACAGGTGCTCTTTGGCTTGTCACTGCTATCCTATTTATTACGGCTGTTCTGCTATTCCTTCTGAAAATAGAAAGCTGGGCATACATCGCTATTTTTACTGCAATAATTTCGCAAATCCTTATCATAACAGTCTGGAAAGATGCAAAGTTTAGAACCATTGCTAATGTAATTGTCGTGCTGGTGGGCATCGTTGCATGGGCAAATTTTGAATTTGAATCAAAATTCATCAAAGATGTAAAATTTCACCTGCAGGAAACAAAACACACCGCAAGTGATTTATTGACCGAATCTGATATTCAGTCCTTACCAATACCGGTTCAAAAATACATGCGGTATTGCGGTGTTACTGGCAAGCCAAAAGTGAATAACATGAGAATTGTTTTTGATGGACAAATGAGAGACAAAGGCAAAGGCTGGTTTACCTTCACCTCTGTGCAATATAATTTCTTTAATGAGCCCACGCGATTATTTTTTATGAAAGCCAGGATGTTCGGGATTACGTTGCCTGGATACCATTGTTATCAAAACAAGAGTGCCACCATGCAGATAAAATTATTTGGTTTGTTTAATGTGGTCAATGTAAAAGGTATTGAAATGAACCAGGCAGAGACGGTTACAGTTTTCAACGATATGTGTCTGATGGCGCCGGCAACAATGATTGACAAAAGAATTACCTGGACTTCCATTGATAGTTTATCCGCAAAGGCAAGTTTTACAAATGGGGTGCATAAGATAAGTGCTATGCTTTATTTTAGTGAGGAAGGGCAACTGATAAACTTCACGTCGGATGATCGCTATGCCGTTTCAGAGATGAAGCGATACCGATTTTCTACACCGGTAAAAGACTATACAGAAATAAACGGACATTTTATTTGGACGTACGGTGAAACTATCTGGCATTATCACGATGGAGAATTTGTATATGGAAAATTCACTTTGAAAAGCATTGAGTATAATATAACAACATTTAAGCAATAAAGTATGAGGTTTCAAACGAACTCATTTTAAAATGAACGTATGAACAAAGTTAAACTTTCGAAATTATTTTATTACCGGCGCCATCGTGCTAACGGGTATTATTACAGCTGAAGCTTTTTATCCAACGGCGTACAAGAACTTTTAAAAATGAAATCAATAACATCGGCGCTATCAGGCAACCGAATAGCGTAAATTACAAGCCGTTTGATAAATAAAGAAAGTTGGTAGTTTACATAAATTCTCATGATAAATATATTAATAACAGGGGCCACAGGAAATGTAGGAATAGAATTAATTAAATCTTTAAAAAAACTATCCCTATCATTTAATATAATAGCTGGTGTTCGGGATGCAGCAGCTGACAGTAGTAAATTAAAAGATTACATTATTAATACAGTACTATTTGACCTGACAGACAGTTCAACTTTTGACACTGCATTACATAATGTTGATGTACTTTTTTTGCTCAGACCTCCGCAAGTCTCGGAAGTTAAAAAGTATTTTATACCACTTATAAATAGAGCTGTTGAAGCAAGAATAAAACATATTGTATTTTTATCGGTACAAGGGGTAGAAAAAAGTAATATAATTCCTCATTATAAAATAGAAAAGCTGATAGTAGACAGTAAAATATCATACACGTTTTTGCGTCCTGCCTATTTTATGCAAAACTTTTCAACCACTTTACGAAATGATATAGTAAATAAACAAAGAATTTTTTTGCCTGCTGGCAATGCAAAATTTACATTAGTTGATGTCAGGGATATAGCCGATGTAGCGGCTGTAATTTTAACAAATACTGAAAATTATAGCAACAAATCGTATGAATTAACCTGCTATCAAAAACTTACTTTTTACGAAATAGCAGAAAAATTAAGTTATGGATTAGGGATAAAGATTAATTATGAATCCCCGAATATCTTTGCATTTTATTTCACGAAGCGCAAAGAAAAAATGCCGTCTATGTTGATACTTGTAATGATAATGCTGCACTTCTTTCCAAGATTTAAAAAGGACCCTCCTGTAACAGATTGCATAGAGATAATTACCGGTAAACAACCAATAACATTTGAACAGTTTATATATAACAATAGAAATTTATTATTGAAACAATAATAAAAATAAATTCAGATTCAGAAATGGATAAAATGAATTATTATATAAAATTCTATTTCATTTATTAATTGCATACGTTGTGTCTTAAACAGTAAATATATTGTATGACTTAAAAAAATTCAAATAAAGATGTAGCATTATTTCCTTTAAGAATTGAAGAAGCATTTAAACAAGTTGACTCCCGTTTAGAAGGATTATCTGGATTAAAAATAAAAGACAAGAGAAATAAATATAGAGTAAATACAATTAAGTAGCACCATAGTCAAAGTTCTTTTTTCCTTTTTTCCTTTTTTTAAATCAGTTTCAAAAATCCTGTAACCATTATATTGTTGCTTGCTTCAATTTTATCTTTTATACTTCAGGATAGAACAAATGCTATCATCATTATTGTAATTATTTTTATAAGCAGCGGGCTTAGTTTTTGGCAGGAGAAAGCGGCTGGCAATGCTGTTGCACAGTTGCTTGGAATGGTTCACCATACATCAAATGTTATTCGGGATTAAAAAGCCGGAGAGATACCGATTGAAGATATTGTACCTGGCGATGTTGTCATTCTGGATGCCGGTGATATGATACCGGCTGATTGCCTGTTAACAGAATCAAATGAGTTGTTTATCGATTAGGCTGCATTTACCAGTGAAACATTTCCTTTTGGGAAGCAGCCATCCGTTTTTCCAGTCGATACTGGGTAAGCCAGGAAAACAAATGCATTGTTTAAGGGTTCACAATTGGTTAGTGGTTCAGCAAGCGCATTAGTTCTTAAGGTAAACCGTTGGCTAGCCCGTTTTTGTAAATTATATTTCAATGTCGTTATAGCGGCTATTGTTGATGATCATGCAGGCTTCTAGTATCGGGGAGCAGCTCATGCAGCTTTTGTTGTGTAATCGTGCATCCTTATCTATACGTATTTGAGTCAGTTGTAGAGATAAATTTTGCGAAGACGGCAGGTTGCAAAAAGTGACTTAATCATAACGTCGCACTGTGCAACATAATAGCTTTTAACGGACATACAACTCTTGCGTCCGAACGCCACGGACTCATTTTGCGTTTTATTTAGTTTTTATCAATTTGTAGCCAGGTAATGGTGGTGTATATAGAAAATCTGTTACTGCGCTTAAGGCTATTGCCATACCTACCGCACCATTGCATATACGATGCTGATTTGAGCAAGCATCCATTCTTTGAGTTCTTTTAGTACTAGTAATGACTTGGACTGTATAAGTGTTATTATTTGATCAGGCCAAAGCGTCTCTTTCTTTATGCGTCATTCAACCTCCATACAAACCCTGCGTCTGTACTAATACATAAGTTGCCCTAGACGTTATTATTCATTGCTTACAAGAATTTTAGTCTGGAATCAGCCACACAAGATTAGTGTGCCATATCCGCCCTTAAATTAAAGTCGTTATAGTCTCGTAAGTATCGGTTTGAGGATAGCTCTTAAAATGAAACAAAAAAAGAAAAGGAATGAGCTAGCGCCTATAAATTTAACGATTAGTTTTTTGAGGTATAACGTCAATGCATACTTAATTTGAACAATTAATTTTACACTTGAAATGTTATTTTTAGCTAAGGCGCTTTATTGTTAGGCTAGATCATTACATCTCACCTCTACTGCAAAATAAATGATATACAGTACTGCAAAATGTACAAGTATTTGGTAATCCTAATTTATTTTGTAAATAATTGCTGTATATCTGTAAGCTTCCCCAAATTTAGGCCATGATAAATTAGAGTTAATAAGGCCGAGATT
>CAXTDO010000167.1:0-9414 GCA_964242315.1 uncultured Flavihumibacter sp. | reverse complement strand
GTTTCCTTAACTTAATGACATTGGCCTAACGGCACTGCACTCACATCTAACGGACATGGCTTAATTATATGTGCACGCGGACTAAAGCTAACTTGTGTACTAACAGTAGCCAATGATACCGTTAAGACAGCAATAAAGATAGTGTCAACCCCTACAGCGAAAAAGATCGCGCCAAGAATAAATTGATAGCAAAATTCGTTGAGTGTTGCTCCAGGGCCAACAATTTGGAAGAAAGAGATTGCAAGGAACTGCCCGCTAACGAATGCATTCGTAAAGCATGAGGTAACCGGCAACGTTTGTACATTTGTAAATCTTACCAACTTTTGTTCAGGCACGACATCAAGCATTTGTACCGGGCTGACGAAGAGCTATTTTCTATACCTTTACAAATGCTTTAATGGTGGCGGTTATTGTACCGAACATAACAAACATGCATCAGACAAAATGAGTAATGTGTTTATCCTCTTTATCCTGACCTTCTCAACAAACCTGATTTTCGGACAAACTAATAAGCTGAAACAAACAGAAAGCAGTATACCCTTTGTACTCGGCGTAATTGACGAAATACAATCAAAAGAATTAGCCGAAAAAAGAATTTTAAATATTTATTTACCTGAAGGATATAATGCTACAGACACTACAAGGTATCCCGTTATTTATTTACTTGACGGTTCAGCAGACGAGGATTTCATTCATGTTGTCGGGCTTGTGCAATTCAACAGTTTTAAATGGATAAACCAGGTTCCAAAATCAATTGTTGTCGGCATTGCAACCGTAGACAGAAGAAGAGATTTTACTTTTCCGACAGCTATTGAACAGGACAAAAAAGCGTATCCCACATCAGGACATTCCTATAAATTTATATCATTTCTGGAAAAAGAATTGCAACCTTTTATTCGGACAAAATATAAAACAGACTCTTCCAAAACGATTATAGGGCAATCATTAGGCGGACTACTAGCTACTGAAATATTATTCAAAAAACCAACCCTTTTTAATAAGTATATCATTATTAGTCCGAGCCTGTGGTGGGACAATGGTTCTTTATTAAAACAAACCATTTTAAAATTTGAGAATACAGACATTTATATCGGGGTTGGAAAAGAAGGTTTGACACCCACAGAAATTCCCCATGTAATGGAGGTTGACGCAAACGTATTGGCAGACAAAATAAAAAGCTCAAAAAACAAACACGTTAATGTATTTTTTGATTACTTACCCTTAGAAAGTCATGCAACAACAATGCACTCAGCAGTCTTTAACGCACTTCGGCTTTTATATTCACCTGTAAAGACAGACTAAAACGTATAGGAGACAACGAATTGCCAACAAGGGCGCTACCCAGCCTGGACGATGTAAGGATCATAATGCTTACATAATAAACGGCATATTTAACCGCTAACAATAAAAAAGACCTTGCATGAATTCATGCAGGGTCTTTTTATTCGACGATGCCAGCAACAAACCAACTCTTTGTTTCTGCTATGGAACCATGTAGTGGTAGTTGAACCTTCCCAGAGGGGCGGCATCTCCGTTAATCAGGAAATTCATAATGTCGCCATCCTCTTGCATGTTATCGCTCCACTTGAAGCCAAAGTCAATTCCCGCTTTCAGATGCAGTATATTTTTCGGTACGCTGATCTCCATTTGATTTCCGTTTACTGCATATTCTGCGTCGCCTGCCTTGCTCCAGAGCCAACCGCCATCGCTTTTTTCAATTGTGGCTTTTTTATTCGGACTTGAGCGGTTAATGACAAAGTCATACCCTTCCCAGCCGGTATTTTTATTGTTATCGATGTCAATAAACAACCGCATCCAACCAGCATCCGTTTTTGCCGTCATTGGCGATGCCGTAGCAACATAGAAATAAATATTGTTGTCGTCCCTCGCTACCCTTGCCTGCACGATGTCATTGCGCCCGGTTGTATTTTCATAGTGCAGACTTCCCCATCCGTCACTGCTGCGATGAATGGTATTTCCTCTGGATGCCTGGAATACCGGTGTCACACTGCTCCACTCGGCAAACCGGCCATCTATCGGTATTGTAACCGGCAGGGAAGCCGCCTGTTCTTCCTGCATGCCTTTAAAGCGGCGGATGTTGCTTACCAGTTGATAATAATAGTTGTCGCCATGACCACCCTTCATCGGTTCTATGTCTCTGCTGCCTTCTTCATTAAATTCATCGGGAAAAGCATTGCTCTGCTGCTGCCATACATCATAGCGTCCTGCAATCCATTCGTTCCATCCGGTAACAAAAATAAATTCAGGATCAATCTGCAAAGCCCGATTCCACTGCTCCTGAAAATTATATCCATTATCGACAGCACCCGGCTCCCTATTTTGCCCATGTTCGCTGGTATAGCTCCGGCCAAACGCGCCCGGGGCGTTCATTGCAGTCAGCCCCCTTTCTTTGCTCCAGTTTTGAGCAACGCCCACCGTAGCCTGTTCATAACTGCCATCGGTATTTTTCCCAAATCCATGTTGCGGATATATTTCCAGCCAGCCCCAGTGGTCTGGCCTCTCGGGCCCTTTGTTGTACACGGGTTGTCCGGGACGGAAGGTGAAGAATTCCTTGATCCTGCGGTTAGAAGCCGTGCTATCGGCGTTGCCTTTGACGTCTGCCATAAGCTCCGGCATGGCAATGATCAGGGGCTTACCTTTCCACAAAAACCAAAGGTCGTTATAAACCCCCGGGTTATAGAGTTCATTGTACAACTCGTAGATAATTTCCCTGCCACCCCGGGTCATCCAAAAAGGAAGCATAAACGCTATTTGCGGGGTCTTCACTCCATCTTTTCTTGCCTGGGTAAATACTTCGCATAATTTCTTGTACGATTCTTTCCAGGTATTGTTTCCGTTGGTGCAATCAAACACGATCACATCTACGCCGGCATCGGCAAGCATTTCGGCATGCTTTCTCAGTACCCAGGCATCAGTGTCCAGGTAGTATCCGAATAATGGCTGCGACCAGAACCAGGGTGTTTTGACTTTTGGCCAGACAGGGTCGTTATAAATGTCTATTGCACGCGGCTGACGGGCAAGGTATTCAGTAACATTCAGGGGAGGGCTCTTTGCCCCCTGTTCGGTATGCCAGGTCCAATAAAAGATTCCGACGAATTTGCCTTTTTTTATCGCGCCAACCTCGTTAAATGCCGGCAGCTTACGGCCCAAAGCATCTGTAGCGATTGCATTGCTTCCGGGTGACTGGGCAACGGAAGTTAAAAAAACCATAACCAGCAGAAACACTAAAGCATATTTCATGTGATGAAACTATTTATTCAGTAAAAATTATGGCTGTAAAAACCCGGTGCAGCATCAGCTTCTGCACCGGGCAATTTTTATTGTATTAAAAACTCAATTGAATTTTACTGCCATCCCGGGTTTTGCACCAAAGCCGGATTTGCATTCAGCTCCTGTTGGGGAACGGGGTAAAGTTCCAGTTTCGGATCATATGGGTTGAGATCTTTGTTTTGGATCTGATTGGGGCTCATAGCAGCGATCTCTGCCTGCAGGGTGCCCCATCTGCGGATATCAAATACGGTGGTGTGTTCGCCTGTCAATTCCAGTCGGCGTTCCTTTCGTATTGCAGCACGCAGTTGCGCCTGATCGGTGATATTTAAAATGCTCGCATGTGCCCTGGCCCTTACCCGATTCAGGTAAGGCAGCGCTTCTGCGGGTTTGTTGCTTTCATTGAGCGCTTCGGCCAGCAAAAGCAATGCATCGGAAAATCGCATGTGCGAGTAATCGGTGTTGTACCCCCAGGGTGGTGCGCCTGCCGACCTGAACGTACGGTCGTACTTGCCATAAGCGATGCCGGCACGTTGCAGACCGAACAATTTGTTGGTGGTTGCATCAACATAAGCCGGCTGTGTTTGATCATATTTGAGCATATGTCCATCGTTCGCATTGATAATAGACGGAATAGTGGTGACATCCCTGCGCGTATCTCCGGGCTCATATAATTCATACAGCTTATATGAAAGCCCGAAAATATTTTGCTCGAAAGGAAGAAAAAAGAAAGGCATTATATTCGCGTTTGTGTTGCTGGAATTGTAGAACTGCCCGAAGGTCAGTACGAATTCCTTGTTACGCTCGTTACTCACGGGGAAGACGCTCGCAAAGTCGTCCAGCAGGCCAAAGCCATATTTATTTTCATTAGCTGTTCCCACTATTTCTTTGAGTTTGTCTGCAGCCTTGGCGAAATTATCGGTTTTATTTAATGGCTTTCCCGCCATAGTGATATAAACTTTCCCGAGGATCGCTTTTGCAATGCCGGAGGAGACCCTGCCTACATCATTGCCTGTCCATAAATTAGGCAGGTTGGCTTCGCCGAACGTCAGGTCGTTAACGATGAGTGAGTACACCGTGTCTACCGACTTTCTTGCCCCAAAGATGTCATCCTTCTGGGACAGAGACGTGATTTCGTTGACAACAATAGGCACATTGCCGAAGAGCCGCACAAGATTAAAATAGGCATATCCTCTAAGTACCTTAGCCTCGGCGATGTATTTATTGGCTGCCGCTTCATCCTTTACTACTTTGGGTGCATTGGCGATCACCGAATTGGCCCTGGATATTATCGTGTACATCTGTGTCCATGCCAGCGAACCGGCAGTTGACGACGGTGTTTCAGCAAAACGGTAGTACAGGTCAATATCATAACCCGCTCCTCCGGTTCCGAAGGATGCATACTGATGTCCGGTTTCGGTTAGGGAAAAATAAAAGAATTGGTACAGCCACGGCTTGAGTACATAGCCATCATAAATACCGAACACCGTTTTTTTCAGGCCGTCTTCACTGCCGAACACAGAGGAAGCGGCGAGCGAAGAATACGGATGTTCTTCAAGTCCCTTTTTGCATGAGGGTGCCATGAAGGCCAGCGATCCCACTGCGATCAATAAATATATTTTCGATTTCATAATATAAATTTTAGAAAGTGCAGGAAAATCCAACTGTATACGTTTTGCTTGATGGATATGCCCCGAAGTCAATACCCTGTTGCAACAGGCTTTGCCCGTAAGAGCTTACTTCCGGATCAAATCCGCTGTACTTGGTGATGGTAAAAAGATTTGTTCCGGTAAAGAACAGGCGTGGGTTCTTGATCACTTTCAAACCCGAGAAGGTATAGCTGAACGTTAAGTTTTTCAGGCGGAAATAGCTGCCATTTTCAATGAGCGTGTTATTGATGTCTCCGGTAGCTACGTTTGTTTGTATGCCGGGGAACCTGATGTCATTGGTAGGGTTTGCAGCAGTCCATCTCTTGTTATACCATTCTTCAGTCTGATTGAATACAACGCCGCTGTAATTCACGAGTCCTGAGTTGAGGTAGAAGCGTGTCACGTTCAATATATCATTGCCCTGTGATCCGGTAAAAAAGAGATTCAGTCCGAAATTTTTCCAGGTAATGTCGTTGGTCCATCCGTAAGTGAAATCAGGATTGGAATTACCCAGGATCATGCGGTCGGCTGACGTAATTTTTCCATCACCGTTACGGTCTTCATACAGCCATGTGCCGGGAATCTGGTTAGATGGTCCGCCGGGGTAAGGGTAATTAGGCACTCCGCCTGTGAAATCCTTGGCCTGTGCCAGGCCGGTTACATGATATCCATAAAAATAACCGATTAGCTTACCAGGACTAAGGATGTTGGATGTTCCGCTGAACAGGTTTCCTCCCAGACCGATATACTGGTCATCTTTCCTGTCGCCCAGATTAATAAGGGTGTTCCGGTTTCTGGATGCGGTAAAACGTGTGGTAAACCTGAGGTCATTGCTCCTGATCAGGTCCGCCTGAAGGCTTACTTCTATTCCCTTGTTACCGATTTTTCCGTAGTTGTCTGTTATGGAGCCAAACCCCGACTGGCTGGGAAGCGCCCTGGGCTGAAGCAGCTTGTCAGTAGTTTTGTCGTAATAATCGAAGCTGAAGACAAGCCTGTCGTCGTAAATGTTGAAATCAAGTCCTGCATTGACCTGGCTGGTTGTCTCCCAGGTAAGATCGGTGTTTCCCAGACTGGATTGAGCAACGCTCGTAACGATGGTTGATGGGTAACCTACCTCATAAAAGCTGTTGCCATACCTCGCCAGGGAAGAATAGGGGGAAATAGACTGGCTTCCCGTTTTGCCATAGGAAAGCCTCAGCTTGGCATTGTTGATAAAGCCGGCGCTTTTCACGAAGTTTTCTTCACTTATGTTCCAGGCCACGCCAACAGAAGGAAACACACCGTATTTTTTATTTTCTGCGAAAGGAGAAGCTCCGTCCTGCCGTATGGAAGTATTCAATACATACTTGTCTTTGAAGGTATAGTTTGCCCGGAAGAACAAGGATTGTATGGTGCGGTCTTCCTTGTAAGATCCGATTTGCTGTTGAAGTGCACTTCCGATATTGTTCACACCAAAGAATGGCAGATCGAATCCCTGACCGGAGGTGCTTAGCTGCTCCAGCACTGATTTATTCCACTCGCCACCCAAAGTGAGGTTCAGCTTATGTACGTTATTGAAGTCTTTTGCGTACAAAAAATATCCGTTTATGTTGTAACTGTTGGTAGTCGTCTGGCCATTGCTCGCCTGACCCTTTGTGAAATAACCTTCGCCGATGCCATCGGGAAAAAACACCTGCCTCCTGGTTGTATTCTGGTTGGCGCCAAGGGTTACCACCAATTGTAGTTCCCGGGTCAGATGAAACCAGTTTTCTATGTTGGCAATCAGGTTGTCGTTTTTGGAGTCGTCTGTTTTATTGGTCAGCTCAAGATACGGGTTGATGAAGGGATTGCCATAGTCGTCTTTACCCTTCAAATCTCTAGGCAGGATAGGCGGAGCCCTCAGGGCGTCCAGCACCGGGCCGGCAACCTGAGGGTAGCCGCGCGATCCGGTGATTGCCCTGTTGGTAACCTGTTTCACTACACTAAGCTGTACTTTATTGGTAAACCACGAGTTCACTTCGTTGTTCAGATTCACGCGAAAGCTTCCCCGGTAATTGTTGGAGCCCAGCAACACGCCTTTGTCTTGCAGAAAATTTGCCGATACATAGTAGGAAGTTTTATCTCCTCCGCCGGAGATGCTCAGGGAGATGTCTTCTCGCAGGCTCGGCCGGGTGATCTCATTCAGCCAATCTGTATTCTGGTTTACTGTGTCAACATTGAAAGGCAGTGGATTGCTGGTAAGGGTTGCAAACTCATTACGTATGGCAGCATATTGCTTGCCATTCATTAAAGCAAAGGGTTTTGCCAATTGGCCGAAGCTTGTTTTGTTGACCAGTTCCACCCTTCCTTCGCCCCTTTTACCTGATTTGGTTGTGATCAGTATAACACCATTGGCGCCGCGGGAACCATAAATAGCGGTAGCTGATGCGTCTTTCAGCACCTGTAATGATTCTATATCGTTTGGATTTATCCCATAAAGTCCATTCTGGTTGGTGCTTCCATATGAGCCTCCCGGAGCCTCTCTATATGGTGGCATGGGAAAGCCGTCAACAACATACAGCGGTTCGTTGTTTCCGCTTAAGGAGTTATTGCCTCTTATTCTCACCACGGCATCTGCGCCAGGTTCACCTGAAGCAGTAGTGATCTGAACGCCCGTGGCCCTGCCCTGTAGGGCCTGGTCAATCGTATTTACCGTGGCCGTTTGAAATTGCTTGGCGGAAACGGTCGCGACGGAACTGGCCAGTTCCTTTTTATTTTGGGATCCATAACCCACCACCACAACGCCGGTCAACGATTGTGAAGAGGTCTGGAGGCTCACGTTCAGCGTGGAGGTTTCCCCGACAACCATCTCTTTCTCCTCGTATCCAACAGAACTGAACACGACAG
This sequence comes from uncultured Flavihumibacter sp., assembly GCA_964242315.1. Lineage (GTDB taxonomy): Bacteria > Bacteroidota > Bacteroidia > Chitinophagales > Chitinophagaceae > JADCRZ01. The sequence goes on along the minus strand of CAXTDO010000167.1, from coordinate 1,612 downwards.
TTTTCCCTCTGGCAGCAGCAAGGGAAAAATTACCATCCGCATCTGTAACAGTAGTAAGTTTTGTGCCCTTCACCCTCACCGTTACGCCAGGAAGTGCGTTTGATGAAGTGATGTCAACTACTTTTCCGGTGACGGCTCCCTTTTGCGAAAATGCAGGCTGGGACAGCAAAAATGCTGCAATAAGAAATGCCGGAAAACATTTCAAATAATAAATAATGGGTTTCTTTATCATGATATGAAATTTGTAATTAATGAAATTGGTGCGCATCCTGTCTCCGGTTACAGACAGTAATCGCAATAATTGTAGACATCCGGGGGAAATAGGGCGTTAGGAGAAAAATCTTTTGCAAGACTTCATTGATGCTGAACTAAGAATTCCATTTCGTATACGTGGCTAAGGAGGTTTGTGGAGCATCTCCGGCCAAAGCTGGTATTGAGCAAAAAAAAGATGAGGGAATTTCATAAACAAGCAATTTTGGCTAAGAAACAACAGCAATTATAGCTCAAAATAAAATTAAGATTTAATCTAACCATCCTGATCTTACATGCCAGGTCATCATATCTTGGTTCACTTTGATTCTGCCACAGACCGTAGGCTTATTACCGTTTGTTAATCGCGGATTTTTGAACAAAATAATATAGACATCTTGTCTGGAAATTATTAAAAAATAATGTCGTGTCAAGCATGAAATGTTGTATAAATTGCTATCAGCTATCGCCAATTGACTAACAGCGAACAATACCATGATGAGACATAAATAATACTAATAGTATTGACTTTGACATATTGCATAACGTTATGAAATATGATGGTAATTAAAACTGAATATTCCGCTTCTTGCCTCTTGAATCTACAACCTGTATGTATTTTAACTGTCTGGTTATTTCAAGAGTCCTGGCCGACTGAGATAAATAACCGGCGCCATAATAGAACTCCTGTCTTGTTGTTTTACCATTTTTATAAATTATTTCGGCATATATATCAAGAGGGTTTGCGTAGAAAATTTTTGTGGTTGCTTTTACTGAGGGAGACAATGCTTTTAAACTGTCTGAATTCGCAGTCGCCAGAATAATTTCCCGGCCGTTCTTATCATACAAATGTGCCAGGCTTTTCATGTCACCATCTAAAAACAAACCGCTAACGTTTGCAGGCTCCGGTATAAAATTACCTTTGCCATCACCCTTTAATAATACACCTAATGAAGCATCCATCCATCCATATACCACCTCGCTGGAATGCGAATTACCAATAACGATTACATCTGTATTTCCATCCTTATCATAATCTGTTGCCATTATTCCGTTGATACAGGAAAGCTGTGCCGCTGCAGGCAAAGCGTTGATTGTGAATTTTCCCTTTCCGTTATTTTTTATAATACAGCTTTCAAACATATCAGCCTGGTGGTGATCTGCTTTGAATAATGCATTGCCGTCAAATATATCGTCCAGGCTGGCTTTGCTATAGATTTCATAGTTCCAGTATTTCTTCTTCAGCGATGGCATCTCACGAAACAAATCATCGCGAAAATGAAAAGGGTAACGCTTTTTTTCTCCCGATTCATTCTTAATATAACATGATAAAACAGCCTGGGGCCTGGTACTGTTGTTGAAC
>CAXTDO010000166.1:0-9418 GCA_964242315.1 uncultured Flavihumibacter sp. | reverse complement strand
CTCTTATAATAATGCTTAGACTAATTTTTTTCTTATTGATAGATGGATATGGTTTTACCGTTAATGCTCAGACAAAAAATCTTCAATACTTTATTGACAAAGCACAGCAAAACAGCCCATTAATTAAAGACTACAGAAACCAGGTAAATGCAACGGCTATCGATAGCGGGCTTGTGCGGGCAAATTATAAGCCACAGGTTGCCGGTTCTAGCGCCAACACCTATGCACCATTGATAAAAGGCTTTGGTTATGAACAGGCGATTACCAACGGCGGCGGACTGAACGCTGTCATTGGTGTTAACCAGGCCTTCGCTAGTAAAACAAATCTGAACGCACAGTTCAGATCCATACAGATTCAAAGGCAAGGGATAAAAAATTCTTCAGCCATCTCCCAGCAGGATTTAAATAAAACAATTACTGACCAGTATATCACTGCATACGGAACACAGCAACAGTTGAATTTTACCCGCGACATTATCAGGCTACTCGCCAACGAAGAAACGATCCTGAAAAAACTCACCCAAAAGAATGTTTACCGGCAGACCGACTATCTTACTTTCCTCGTCACCTATCAACAGCAGGAACTCACCGCCAAACAGCAACGGATACAGTTTCAAAATGACTATGCCATGTTGAACTACCTTGCAGGTACATTAGATACCGGTATAGTTGTACTTGATGATCCGGCTCTCACTGTAACCCAGGTTCAGGCACCCGAGAACTCCATCTTTTTCAGGCAATTTTCGCTTGACAGCCTGAATATATTAAACCAGAAACAACTGCTTGATTTCAGTTACAAACCTAAAGTAGGAGCATATGCTGATGCGGGGTTTAATAGTACACTTGCCTATAGTCCTTATAGAAATTTTGGAGTCGGTTTTGGCCTTAACTTAAATGTCCCCATTTATGACGGCAGGAAAAGAAAGCTGCAACACATTAAGTTTGATATTACACAGCTTACCACAAGCGGCTACAGGGATTTCGCAAAAAACCAGTACTACCAGCAAATAGCACAGCTACAACAACAATATACAGCAACCGAGGAACTGATCGGGGAGATCAATAGCCAGATAAAATATTCTGAGTCGCTGATAAACGTGAATTTAAAACTGCTTGAAACCGGTGACGCCAAGATTCCTGATCTTGTGATCGCGCTTAATAATTACCTGACAGCAAAAAACCTGCTTACACAAAATACGGTAAGCCGGTTCCAGGTCATCAACCAGATAAATTACTGGAACAAATAAAGCCTATGTTACCACATACACGAAAATTCTTCTGGATATATTGCACGGTTGTTACGCTGAGTGCGTGTAATACCGCTGCTGCACCTGAAGATGCGCCTGCTGAAGAGGTAAAGACACCTGTAACCATCACGGCCATCAGCGAAGAACCGATAACTGACTATATAGAGCTGAACGCCACATCCTCATTTCTCCAGAAAAGCATTGTAAAAGCAAACGCAAACGGGTATATAGAATCCGTGAATACACAGATCGGCAAGCATGTAACTTCAAAACAGGTGCTGTTTTCAGTGAAAACAAAAGAGTCGCAAAGCATCGGCAACGCTATCAGCATCCTGGATTCGACATTGAAATTTTCAGGAGTAAATAAGATCCAGGCTAACAACCAGGGATACATCACCGAACTCAATCACCAGCCAGGCGATTATGTGCAGGACGGTGAGCAGCTCGCGGTTATCAGCAACCAAAACAGTTTTGTTTTCCTGTTAAACCTGCCATACGAATTACGCCCGCTATTACCGTTAAACAAAAGCCTTCAACTGGTATTGCCTGACGGACAAAAGCTGCAGGGCGCTGTTTCATCTATGATGCCGTCAGTTGATTCTGCGTCACAAACACAGTCGGTGATCATCAGGGTTAACTCACCGTCACAGATACCCGAGAATGTAGTTGCAAAAGTACGTTTGGTAAAGAGCGTGAAAAATAAAAGTGTATCGCTGCCAAAGGATGCCATCCTCACTGATGAATCGCAAGTGAACGTCTGGGTGATGAAGCTGATCGATAGTTCAACTGCTGTGCGTGTCGATATAAAAAAGGGCATCACCGGCAAAGACAGGGTAGAAGTCCTGAGCCCGAAATTCTCTGCCAATGATCAATTTCTTTTGTCCGGCAATTACGGATTGCCTGATACTGCTAAAGTGACCATAATTAAAGAGATTCCATGAAGAACTTTTTTGTTTCCTATAAGAACCCGTTAACAGTTTTGATCGCGCTGGTAATAGGTGGTGGCGTGTTCGTGTACACAAAGCTGCAAACATCCTTATTCCCTGAAATAACTTTCCCGAAAATAAAGATCATCGCAGATGCGGGACTACAGCCGGTGAACAAAATGGTGGTAACTGTTACCAAACCATTGGAGAATGCGATTAAACAGGTTCCTGACCTGTTAGACGTGCGGAGTACTACCAGTCGTGGCAGTTGTGAAATTTCAGCCTTTATGGACTGGAACGCTAATATCGATCTGAGCCAGCAGCGCATCGAATCAAAAATTTCACAGGTAAGCAACACGTTACCGGCAGATGTACAGATCACGGTTGAAAAGATGAACCCATCGATTCTTCCCGTGATGGGTTATACCCTGGAGACAAGCAGCGGCCGTCGTACCCCGATAGACATGAAGCAGATCGCTTTGTATACTATCAAACCCTTCTTGTCACAAGTGCAGGGTGTTGCGGAAGTGAGGATCATCGGGGGCAAGCAAAAAGAATACTGGCTGGCGCTGAACCCGCAAAAGATGAGTTCGCTGTCGATTACTCCCGACATGCTTTCCACGGCGTTAAGCAAGGTAAATTTTATCCAGTCAAATGGCTACATGTCGGATTATCGCTACCTCTACCTCACCATGACCGATGCCACCGTACATTCACTCGATGATTTGAAAGCGATGGTCATCAGAAATAATGGCAAGAGGATCGTTCAGTTGCAGGACATTGCTGAAGTAAATATCAATGAGGCGATAGAATATACCCGTATCAATGCCAACGGAAAAGAGGGGTTGCTCGTTGCCGTTATAAAACAACCCAATGCCAATCTGGTGGACATCTCAAAACAGATGGTCGCCAAGATTGACCGGCTGAAGAAAATTCTTCCTAAAGATCTCACCATCGCGCCGTACTATATCCAGGCTGACTTTGTAAACGATTCAGTAAAAAGCGTTACCGACAGTTTGTGGATCGGGCTTGCTCTTGCCATTCTTGTGGCGATTGTTTTTTTACGGTCTTTGAAGGCAAGTGCCACCATACTGATCACTATCCCGGTAGTGATTTGTTTAACACTGATCAGCATTTACGTTCTCGGCTACAGTCTGAATATAATGACACTCGGCGCTATTGCCGCGGCTATAGGGCTTATTATAGATGACGCCATCGTTGTGGTGGAACAGATTCATAGAACCCATGAAGAGCATCCTGATGAACCAACCACCACCTTGCTTCAGAAAGCTATTTCTTACCTGCTACCTGCAATGATCGGATCGTCTTTAAGCACCATCGTCATCTTTATACCCTTTGAATTAATGAGTGGTGTGGCGGGTGCCTACTTCAAGGTTCTTACCAACACGATGATTGTAACGCTGGTATGTTCTTTTTTTGTAACATGGATCTGCCTGCCGGTAATTTACCTGCTGCTGACCCGCACAAAGAAACAAGGCACGCAACGACGCAAGGTAAAGCCCGTTAATGTAAAGAACCAGCGATGGGTTTCATTTTTCATATTGCGGCCATACATCAGCGTCATCATGGTTGCTGGATTGGTGGTTTCAATGTATTTTATTATTCCTTTGCTGCAAACAGGCTTTCTTCCTGAAATGGATGAAGGAAGCATCGTGCTCGATTACACCACACCACCGGGAACTTCGCTCGAAGAAACAGATCGCATCTTAAAAGAAGCAGAAAAATTAATAGTCTCGGTGCCCGAAGTTGCCGCTTATTCACGACGCACCGGCACACAAATGGGCTTCTTTATTACCGAACCCAATACCGGCGATTATCTTATCCAATTAAAGAAACAAAGAGACAAAACAACCGATGATGTTATTAATGAAATCCGGCAGAAGATCGAATCAACACAGCCAGCCCTGCGAATAGACTTCGGACAGGTTATAGGCGATATGTTAGGCGACCTAATGACTTCGGTGCAGCCGATAGAGATAAAAGTATTTGGCGATAATGCTGCAAAGCTGCAGGAATTGTCAAAACAAATCTCCGAAGTTGCATCGAATGTGCAAGGCACTGCGGACGTATTTGATGGAATAGTGATCGCGGGCCCATCGCTTACAATACAACCCAATAACAGCAGGCTGGCACAGTATGGGTTAACACCCGCTGACCTGCAGTTCCAGCTACAAACTGCGTTGCAGGGCAGCACGGTGGGCAACATACTTGAAAAGGAACAACTGTCACCCGTCAGGATTATTTATCCCGGTGGACCTAAATTTAATACCGGCGATATTTACAACATGCAGGTGTTTCTTCCTTCAGGAAAATTGCACCCGATAACAGACCTGGCAAACATACTTATCAACGCCGGCGATGCAGAGGTGAACCGTGAGAACCTGCAGTCAATGGGCGTGATAACGGCACGTCTTGAAAATCGTGACCTTGGAAGCACCATTAAAGAAATTCAAAAGAAAATATCAGACGGTATCGTTTTTCCTCAAGGTTACCATGTTGAATACGGCGGCGCTTATGCCGAACAGCAGCAATCATTTCAGGAATTACTTGTGATACTCATTACATCCAGCTTGCTTGTGTTCGGAGTGATATTGTTTCTTTTTAAAGAATTTAAAACAGCAGCGATCATCCTTATGATATCCGTGCTTGGCACAGCAGGAAGCTTACTGGCTTTATATCTTACGCAAACACCATTGAATGTTGGCAGCTATACCGGGCTGATTATGATAGTGGGTATCATAGGCGAAAACTCGATATTCACTTACCTGCAGTTTAAAGAATCACTAAAAGAGAAGTCGGTGAATGACTCCATCATTTATTCCATTTCAACCAGGTTACGACCAAAATTAATGACGGCACTGGGTGCCATTATCGCCCTGATGCCGTTAGCGCTGGGCATTGGTACAGGAGCCCAGTTGCATCAACCCTTAGCGATTGCCGTTATTGGCGGGTTTATAGTTGCCCTTCCGCTGTTGCTTATAGTATTACCCAGCTTACTGCGGCTTGCCAATAAACAAGCAAACCCGGTAACCAGGGAAACAAGCGCAGGTTAACTATAAGTTTAAGTTATTTGCTTACCAATGAACATCTTTTGCTGTGACCAAAACATACCGTGATTTCACTACAGAGAGAAAACAGAATTAGATAGTAATTTTGATAAATCAATTGCTAATAAAAATTACAACTATGAAACAGTATTTATTTCTAATGATGATTGCCTTATCTGTCAGTTCCGTATGCAGCGCACAGAAAGAGGAAAAAGATGACAAGAAAGCTGCTGCCCCTGCCGCGGCTAAGGCCGCATTTGCAAAGGCGTTTCCAGGATCTTCAAATGTAAAATGGGTAAAAGAGGACGCCGATTATGAAGCAGAATTTAAACAAAATGGTAAACCCATGTCTGCAAATTTTGATGCCAAAGGCACGCTGTTGGAAACTGAAGAAACCATCAAGGAAAGCGAGTTGCCTGCTTCTGCATTGCAGTATGTAAAGGACAAATACAAAGGGGCGAAAATTAAGGAAGCTGCCAAGATCACTAAAGCCAATGGTGAAGTAAATTATGAAGCTGAAGTGAATAAGAAGGATGTTATGTTTGATGCAAGTGGCAAATTTATTAAAGTGATGGTTAAAGATTAGTACCATTAAGCCGTACCTATACTGCGTGCAGCTTATGTAACTATAAAATAAATGATCATGGCTAACCGGAATCATTTATTTTACATATGCAAATCCTTCATCAGGACATTTTTGTGGATGCACCCGTTTCGTTCAGGCTGATTAATACTATTAACGGCACACTTAATATTTTAATAAAGATGGATTTTCTCCGAAGGCATAGAATAGTATCTAAAATAATCTCCCTTTTTTGCCAGGTCTGCGACTGAAAATATTTTATTTTAGATAAAGATCTGATAACAGTTATGATATGATTTCTAAACATAATGAAAATCTTTAGTTGACTGAAGACTTGTGAGTGACAATGGACAGATTAAGCAAAACCAATTGTGAGCCGGTTATCTAAAAGACTAATAGTTAATTACATCAATATTTTGAACAATTATAATAATGTTTATTTTTGTACTGTTTATGTAAATAGAGGAACATTCGCGTTTCAATAGTCCGCCTTCTCAAACGAGATCACCCGGCTGCTCATTAGAAACAAATATATCGAATAAACTTGTGTGTGATAAGCCATTAAACATATCGCTATGTGTGCCTGTAATTATATAGTGAAATGAAATATACATGCCGCTTCGCATCATATTAATTCAGATGCGGGCAAACCCTGAGGTTTAAGATTACTTCAGAATTTAATTTAATCTTTGTTGAATGAAAATTCTGGTCATAGAAGACGAAGTAGAACTTTCGAAAAGTATCTGTAACTATCTCGAAAACGACTATTTTTTTTGCGAAACGGCATACACTTATGAGGCGGCCATGGAAAAAGTTTCCTTTTATGAATACGCTTGCATTTTGCTGGATATAGGTTTGCCTGGTGGCAACGGACTGGATATCTTACGAATTCTGAAAGCAGAAAATAAAAGTGAAGGTGTTCTTATTATCTCAGCAAAGAATTCATTGGATGACAAGGTTTCGGGCTTAAGATCGGGTGCTGATGATTATCTAACCAAACCTTTTCACCTATCCGAACTCAGCGCCAGGATAGCAGCGATTATAAGGAGGAAATCATTCGAGGGAAGGAATATCATCGTTTGTGATAACCTGGAACTTGACCTGAATCATAAGACTGTATCCGTTTCACACAACTTGATCGATCTTACCAGGAAGGAGTACGACCTCCTGTTATACCTGATAAGCAATAAAAATAAAGTCATTTCCAAAAATGCTATTGCAGAACACTTGTGGGGAGACAATATGGACTTGGCAAACAATTACGACTTTATCTATACGCATGTAAAAAATCTGCGTAAAAAATTATCAATAGCAGGGTGCGACTTACTGATCAAATCTATTTACGGGCTGGGGTACAAATTTGAAGGAGCGTCATAGTCATTCAAAATTACTGTCATCAACTTACCTATGCGATCTTTGACTTCAACACTCGTACACTCTATAAAACAGTCTGATGAAATTATTTAACCGGTACAACAGGCTTAACCTGTCCGCGACAGTATTGATATTTTTGTTGTCCGGTATTGCATATTATTTCCTGCTTCATTATGTGATGATCAATCAACTGGATGAAAACCTGAAAATAGAGAAAGAGGAGATTGAAGCCTATGCATACAAATACAGCAGGTTACCTGAAATAATTCCGGTTTCGGATCAGCTCATTTCATTCAGACCGGCACCAGGCAATTATGCAATGATGATATTTGAATCCGTGAAAGGTTATGATAGCGTTGAGCATGAACCAACAATCTTTCGCGAAATGAATTTCACATTTAAAGCTGGAGACCGGTGGTTTATGGCAACCGTTGGTAAATCAATGGAAGGGACTGAAAACCTTTTGAAATCAATTTTACTTATTACTTTGTTGACAATTGTGTTAATTCTTTCCGCGTCTTTAATAATCAACAGGCTGACCTTGAAAAAATTATGGCATCCATTCTATAGCAGCCTTCAACTATTAAAGGATTATAAAGTTGGTGTAAATGCTATGTTTGATTTTCCTATGAGCAAAATAGATGAATTTTCGTTCATGAATGAGGTATTACAGCAGGCAACATCAAAAGCAGACAGCGATTACCAAATCTTAAAAGAATTTACCGAAAATGCTTCCCATGAAATGCAAACACCACTTGCGATAATCAGGTCTAAACTTGATCTGTTAATACAGGATGAGGGCCTTGCCGGGAAACATGAAGGAACGGTACAGGCTTTATACGAAGGTGTTCAAAAGCTTTCCAAACTAAATTCATCATTACTTCTTCTTACGAAAATCGAAAACAAACAATTCCAACAGGTTTCTGAAATAAATATAAAGGATGGAATAGAAAATAAAATTTTCCAATTTAACGAGATCATCGTTAACAACAATTTGTCGATTGTTACAAAGCTCGAAAATGTTTATGTTTCCATGAATGCTGAACTAATTGATATCCTGCTTAACAACCTTTTAAGTAATTCCCTGAAACATAATATTAAAAATGGATCCATTGAAATTGTTCTTAATAAGAATCGGCAGTTAATTGTAAAGAATTCGGGGCATGCAATAGCCCTGGATCAGAATAAAATTTTCCAACGTTTCTATAAAACGAATGAAAACAGCAGTCATACCGGCCTGGGATTATCGATTATCAAGCAGATCTGTGTTGTATCTAATTGCATAGTAAGTTATAAATACGACAATGGATCACATTCTTTTATGATAAACTGGTAGCATTGATGAATTAAGGTATTTATTTTAATTTATATTAGCGTAAGTACGATAACATCTGATTAACGGAACGTGGAGTTGATACCACCAGCTTAAATAAAACAGAGGCACATCTCTACAGAATTAAATCAGCATTTTGGCCTAGTTTTATATCAAAAAATGAAATACGCTGCATTTTTATTTTTAGCTTTTGTCTATAGCATGGAGTTTGTTTGTGGACAATCATCTCCATCACTTAAGGTCATCAAGACGTTTCATATTGCCAGTGATGGCGGCTGGGATTACCTCGCTGTTGGTCCTTCAAATAAATTGTATGTTTCTCATTCAATACAGGTGAACATACTTGATAAAACCAGTGGTGATTCGCTCGGAGTGATCGCAAATACCAACGGCGTTCATGGAATTGCCTTCGATGTGGATAATGGGAAAGGTTACATCAGTAATGGCAGGTCTAACGATGTTACGGTTTTTGACCTCAAGACAGATAAAGAAATAAGCCGCATACCAACAGGTGAGAATCCTGATGCAATCATGTATGATAGCTATTCAAAAATGATTATTACCTGTAATGGCCGTAGCAAAGACCTTAGTGTAATCAATCCTCAGACACAAAGAGTTATAGCTACAATTCCGGTGGGTGGCAAACCTGAGACCGCTGTTTCAGATAACGCAGGGAACTGGTTCGTGAATATTGAAGATAAGAATGAGATCGTTGAAGTAAACAGTAAATCCCTTACTGTAGGAAAACATTGGTCGCTTGCGCCGGCCGAAGGTCCGACAGGTTTAGCAATTGATAGAAACAGCAAACGGCTCTTTGCTGGCTGTGATAAAAAGCTGGCTGTAATTGATTATACCAGTGGAAAAATTGTTACAACGCTCCCTATTGG
>CAXTDO010000165.1:0-9439 GCA_964242315.1 uncultured Flavihumibacter sp. | reverse complement strand
TCTTAATTGAACGTCCCCTCCTTGAAAAGGAGGGGAACCGTTACGCGTTCATCATTCTCTCACTATCAACAACCATCCCTTACCCTTTTCAACCGGAACAGCGTCCTTCAACGTAAACGTTCGGGAAGCCTGAAAGTTTTTAATCTCAGGGGCTGTGATGCTGACTTTTGAGGGATCCAACCCTAACTTATTCCAATCGATCTGCAATTGAACGGAAACATTTTCCGGGGCCCAGCTTGCTATGGAAATCAATGCGGCACCCTTCTTTTTATATACCGTTGCCGGCACCTGCGGATTGCCGGTTTTTACAGGACAGTTATCACTCCAGTAACCAATCATCTCGGTGCCTTTCATGCCAAAGTCATCCCATACTTTCCATATCGCGCGCGGGTCTGCGTTATCGCTCCAGGGCATCCTGTTCGTCATGCCATAGACCATTCCCCTCCAGGCATTGCCACCGCCCTGTAACATTTCACCCATCAGTCCGAAAGGGATGCCACTGACTTCAGTAAGAAAAAAATCAGGACCGTTCTTCTCGTAATCGAAGTATTCACCAAACCATAACCGGTTCAGGTAAGGGAAATGTTCCATGTATAAATTAGCGCTGTTATTAAATCCATCGCTTTTATTGTACTGGTTGGCAGAGTGCAGGTCAATGATGCCGGGATGACCGTCTTTTGTGAGCACTCTTTTGATCCGTTTCATGGTGATGCGATCGAAGGCAACATCATCTAAATATATGCCGTCTATGCCTACCTGTTGGGTGAGCCAGTTCATTCCTTCCACATAGTAATTATGCCAGCGGCTCATGCCGCTGTTAACGATGGCCGCATCTTTAATTTCGGGTACAAACCATGCAGCGATATAGTCATCACCAACATGCTCCTGCAGCCAACTGAAGCCACCACCTTTGCCGGTAGAATAAATTTCATGTCCCAGGCTTCGCATGGGAAACGTTTCATAAGCTTTGTTAGAGAGTTCACGAACGGTGTTATAAATTTTAACCTTCAATCCTTTGCTATGCGCTTCGTCGATATAGGCTTTCATCTTTTTGTATTCGATGAAAGGATAATTGATATAGGGGTTGATGGGAGTAGCGTGATGAATATTTATAACTGTTGCACCAGTTCGTTTAATGCTGTCGATGCTGTTGTAACTGTGATAAAACCTGGTGGCCCATTGAAAGTCGGTATTGATAGTATGAAACGGTGTGATGAGCAACGTGAAATTAAAATACAGCGTATCGCCTTTCTTCATCTTCCTGGCTCCGGTAAAATTGTTTGCCAGCATGGAACTGCCTTTTTCTCCAACAGTAATGCCGCCTTTGCCTTCATTGCCCCAGGATGCAGGAAGCAACAATGGCTTCTGCAAATAAAAGTTGGTATTCAACGGACGAACATATTTTTCATCGCGTAACGAATATTGCAGACCTGCATTAACAGTTCCTATCCAGGCGCCATCCTGATTTTTAGTGGCTACATCCCATTTCCATTCTAGTGTTTCGGGACGGTAGCCGCCTTTTTGTCCTAACCCCATCATGTATTTTCCTATTTCTTTTTTAAAAGGAATATGCATGGTGATGTCTTTAAAATCGAGATCCTGTAAAGCGGTCAGCTTAACCGAGTATGACAGGAAGCCATCAAATTCAAGCGAGGCGGAGACATCCATTTGTAAACTGTCGTTGCTATTGGTGGCTTTCCATTGAACAGTGCCTGCCTCACGCTTTGTGAACTGCAATCCATTGTTTTTAAGTTTCATATCTTTCCCATCGCTCATCCTGGTGAAATGAAAGTGAATGGGCTCGGTTACCAGGTTGTTGGGTTGAGTGGTATAGCCTGTCATCTCGGGTGTAAAAAACGTTTGGATCTGTTTGGGAAATCCGTCGTTGTTCAATTCAATGCTTCTGCCTAACAAACTGATCGTGTTGTCTTTTATTTCCAGCGGAGTGTAAGGGGCAATCAGCGTATTTTCCTGTGCCAGCGTAGAGTTCAGCCATTTAAGACGGGTTTGTTTCCAGGGTTCGCTGATACCTGCATCAATTAGTTCATTCGCTGTAACTGTAATTGAAATGTTCACTGCTGTTGAAGCCGCATCCTTTGCCTTAATTGTGGCAGTAGCTTTGTAAACACCTGGTTTTGTTTTTAAAGGAATTTCAACGCCGCACCATAGCGCCTGCACCTGATTTTGCGGAATACTTATTTGTTTGACGAAAGGCGCACCCGTATAGTCGATGCCGTTAGTGTTAAGACAGGAAATATTTTTAGCGGGTATCAATGCTCCTGAAGCATTTTTAAGGTCACTGAATGTAACGGTTATATTTTCTAATTGTTTTAATGCATAGATGCCTAACTGAAGTGCATAGTATTCTCCTTTTGCAGCTTCACCGGTAAACGAATTGTTCAATCCTTTTTTTATCCAGCGGTAGGGTAGCCGGCTTTTCATTCTGATAGGGAATAACCTGTCTTCTGGAAATACAAGATACGCCTTGTTTTTACTGATAGAAATGATCGCTGCTGTTTCCTTAGCGGTGGCAATCACCTCCATCGGATAAAAGCTGTTGAATTTATCAATGGATTCTATGCTGGTTATAGTAGTATTGACAGGCATGCTTGCCTGAACATTCTGAGACCAGCCCGGAGCGGCTATATTCTGTGCCGCCAGATACACACCTTTTGGATAGTTTGACCTGCCCTCATTTTTAGAAGGCATATAGTAAATGAAATAGGTTCCTTTGCCCGACGTAGGTTCAAAATAGATGGTGCCGGACTCGTTGCTGATGTCACCGGTTTTATAATTGGTTACCTGTTGTAAGGAGGCTGCATCCTGGATGATAATTCGTTTAAGTTGCGGATCGTTATCAGACCTGCGCCAGGGGATAATCACCTTGGCAATATTTCCAGACCCATTGAATTGAACAACAGCGCGGTGGTTGCCTAAAGAGTCTGCATTCCAGCTATTATTTCCCGAAACGTATTTTAGTTCCTGTGCCTGTGTTATACCTGCTATACAAAGGATGACAGTGAGTACCGATATTTTCATGAAGTCTGCATTGTTTACAGGTTGAAGTTATGGATATAAGCTCATTGTATTCTCTGCAAACGATTGATTGAATTCTACTCAAAACGTATAGGCTGGAATTTTTTAAATTCATGAAAGGATTTTTCAACAGGAGCCCATGCCCATTTTATCATGTTGCCGTTGTCATAATCGAGCCGGTAAAAGTTGGCGTTCCATGTGGTACCGCTTTTAGGTGGCACATTACCTAACGGATTAAATAGCCTGTAAGGAAAAAATATTTCGGCGCTCCACGACCGGATATTACTCCCGGGTTCGGCTGTTCCACCCACTACTTTCACCATCTTTTTTGTACGCTTTGCATTTTCATAATGCCAGGGCAGCCAGCCGTTGGCTCTTCCATCCAGGTTCGGTACAATGAGAACAAGTTCTTTATTGAGTTGATTGATCTCGTATTCCAGATATAAAGGTAGCTGGGTATCTGGATGAAAAAATACTTCAAAGACATCCGCCCTGAAGAGGTCTTCAAAATCGTTTTGATAGGTAGTAGTAATCTTTTTATCTGCTCCATTGAACAGCACGTAGATGCCGGTAGCCGAGTATAATATTTTAAAGGCGGTTTTATAGTCGTCTCCCGGATCAAGCTTTTTAAGCGCCGTCCATGAAGTTGTATTCCATGAGGGATTGTCTCCATTACCGGTGATAGTGAAGTCGTCGCATTTTTTCACGAGCAGCTCTTGAGTTGTTGGCTGGCTTTGCAGGTGGTGGTTGAGTAGTAATCCGGTTAGTAATAGAAAAAATTTTGTCATGGTTTTTTGAATGTATTATGAAGTTACGGATTGAATGGGTAAGTGTTTTTTTTAACCATAGAGGAAGCAGGATTTACAGGATTAAAAATAATTTCCAAAATTTTTGCATCGAAATTCTGTGAATTATTTTTAATCCTGTAAATCCTGCTTCCTCTGTGGTTAAAAAAATAGTCTGCAACTTAGTAAAGCATTCGCCTAACTAAATTAGGTACACACTACAAAAAATTATATTTTCACTTTTTACCAATAGCAATATCTACATGTCTTTATTAGAAAGTCAACTGGTCGTTAAGCGATCAACGATCCCGGGGGCAGGAAAAGGATTGTTCACAAAAAAAATGATTCCCAAAGGCACACGCATTGTTGAATACACAGGTAAGATCACCACCTGGAAAAATGTGAACCATGATGATGGAAGGAACATGTATATCTATTATCTCAAACGCTATCATGTGATAGATGCCTTGCATCATGAAAAAGTGCTGGCGCGTTATGCAAACGATGCAAACGGCCTGGTTAAGATCAAGGGTATTCGAAATAACAGTGACTATGTAACCGATGGCCTTCGGGTGTTTATTCATGCTGCAAAAGACATCCCCGCCGGTGGCGAAATTCTTGTTGATTATGGAAAGGAATACTGGCAGGTTGTTCGTCACAATACCCGACTTGATAAGATCGCTGAAAAAAAATTAGAGAAACAGCTTGCCAGGAAGTAGCTATCAGCAAATAAACGAATCATTATGACAAACGTTACCTGGCAAGGTGTTTATCCGGCTGTGCTAACGCCTTTTAAAGAAGATGATACCATAGACTTTGCGATGTTCAAGGTAAACACCAATGCCCAGATAGAAGCCGGTATTGACGGTATGGTACTTGCCGGGTCGCTTGGCGAAGCAAGTACGTTATTAAACAATGAGAAGAATGAGTTGCTGCGTTTTACAAAACACATCACTCATGATAATATCCCGGTGATCATGAACATTTCGGAGCAGGCTACGAAGGCCGCTGTACAGGCAGCCAATGATGCGGAAGAAAATGGCGCCGACGGACTGATGTTACTTCCGCCCATGCGATATAAAGCCGATGATAAAGAGACCCTGCAATTTTTTACTACCGTTGCTGCCAACACTTCGTTGCCGATTATGATCTATAACAATCCGGTTGATTATAAAATTCTGGTAAGTCTGGAGATGTTTGAGATCATGGCTGACTATCCTAATATACAGGCCGTTAAAGAATCTACCCGCGATGTTTCCAACATAACAAGGATGTTCAACCGCTTTGGTGATCGTTATAAGATATTAACCGGTGTAGACCCTCTGGCAATGGAATGCCTTTGCATGGGTGCCGATGGCTGGGTGGCAGGACTGGTAGATGCGTTCCCCAAAGAAACGGTTGCTATTTACCGATTGATCAAAGCCGGTTATTATGCGGACGCATTAAAGATATACAGATGGTTTTTACCGGTACTTGAATTAGACATCCATCCCAAGCTGGTACAGTATATAAAACTGGCAGCTTCCATAACCGGCATTGGCAGTGAAAATGTTCGCCCACCAAGACTTCCTTTGGAAGGCAGTGAACGGGAAGCCGTATTGGCAATTGTTAACAGGGCCATGCAGAGCAGGCCGGAGCTTCCGGAATATCTTAACATTAATGATTAATTATTAATGATTAATTATTAACGGATAGATGCTGTATTACAAAAGGTCGGTCTATATAGAATCATCAATTGAAAGTACCTATCCGTTAATCATTAATAATTAATCATACTTCTTCCCCTTTGTATACCATAAATCGCGGTAAGAAATATTGATGGTTAATTGCGTGTATTGTTCTTTTATCAAAGCGTTGTCTATAGTGCCGCGGTTGCCTACTTCTAATGCCAGGTTTAGGTTGATTCTGCCACTTACGGGAACGCCTCCGCCTATTGTTACGCCATAATCTGAGATCTGCTTGTTATTTATGTTGACGTAAGAATTGTTCAGATACAATCCTGCCTGGACATAATTTTTTTCGTACAGGAAATTATTAACGTTTTTAAACTTGCTGTACTGAACGCCTAATGAATACCGCTGGCTATTTGTTACCAGGTTATTATACTCCGTTCTTACCGCCGACCAATCCTGGTATTTGTAATCGGCCGCTATGGTAAACCTTTTATTTTTTGTAACCGAAATGCCGGCGCCGTAAGATAAAGGCAAAGTATAGTTACTGTTTTTTAATATTTCATTTTTAACGGTTGACTCGTCGTAGTTTGTTACCAGTAAGGTGTATTGCGACTTAAGACTTGTTTTATTGGAAAAAATCACTCCCATGTTAAGATCATAGATTTTATTAAGCGCAGTAAAGTATTGAAGGCCGTAGTCAAAATGAAAGTCATGTATATAGATATTCTTTGTTGAAGTGATATTGCTTGTTGACGCATCTTCCTGTATAAGCTCCGATTGAGTTATGGATCCGAACAAAAAGGATGTGTTGATGCCGAGGGCAAGATGCTTGCCCAGCTTATACCCGTTAGACCAGTAAACATTATTAACGCCACCATTGCCATCGTATTTTGCCTGATAGGTACTGCTGGTACCCTCAATGGGTTTCTGAACGCTAAAAAGGTAGCTGACACTGCTGAACGGAGTAAGGCCAACACCCATTCCCCAGTTTTTGGTGATCTTAAAACCGGCTGCGGCTTTTTTAACGGCAAAATCACTGTTTGAATTATTTAAAGGATCAACGGTTTCCCCGGCGTATTTAACGGATTTTGCCTGGGCGGCTAGTTCGAAATTGAAAAACTGGTTGTCAAGTGCACTGTAAGACGCAGGGTTAGCCTGGTAGATAGTTCTTCCTGAACGTAATGATATTCCCGTGTTTGCCATACCGGAACTCCTGTTGTAGAGATTATTTTCTATATCCCCGATTCCAATGATAGAATAAGGTGCGTTGATATCCTGTGCGGTAAGATGGTAAGAAGAAAGAACACTAAGAACGATAATAGTTGTTTTAAAATGTAAATGCATAATAGGGTGGTTTAATCAGTCTACTGCGAGGTAGAATATCTTTAGCTGTATTTTATCTTTACCGGATGCGTTGTCTCCGATAACAAGCCTGTTAAATGATTTATTGGAAGTTGTGGTGGGTGGATACAATAACAGGCCATTACCCAAAAGAGGATTAACAGTTATCTGTTGCTGGAGGTAGTTAGTTACATCGTAAGTATAATTTGTGTTTTCTCCATACACATCGTCTATTGTTAAACTACCGTTTTGGGCGGTTGACGATGTGGTTGATCCATTGGTTAACGCTGTTCCATAACTGTTATATTTATCGGTTGTAACCAGGTTAAGCTCCGGAGGTAACCGGTAAATATTACTAAAAGTTCCGGTAACGGGTTTGATAATAAGCTGCGCTTTTAAAATTTTTCCAGACTGTTTAATCAATAACAGATCGGGAAGCGATGGGAATCTAATTTTGGTAAACAATCCTGTTATAGGTTGAAGGTAGGCAGCATGTCCTAACTGCAAAGAAGGAATTTCCGTATTCTTAGGTAATGATGCCAGCACGGTATTACTGCGGTCAATCGTTATCTGATTAAATTGAAGTTGAGGATTGGTAAAATTAAAATCAATGAACTTGTGTGAGAAGGTGACGTCTCTTTCGGTGTAATATAATCTCAGCTTCAACGTAGAATCTGTTGCGGAATATCCTATTATTGAAGAAGGTGTTGCGGCAGTAGAAAGCGCTATGCCTTTGAAATATTCCAGGAAATAAGTCTGGTCAGTAACCTCGGAAGCCTGGTCCTCTAACTTCTTAAGAAACTCGCGGCCTTTTGCATCGGATAAACGGATCTCCAGCGTATCTGTTTTATTAGGCTTTGGATTATATTGTTTTGTTCCTAAGGGTATGGATGAATATGGAATGGAAGAAGTGTTATAGAAGCCGGTATTTTCTCCCGTATATTCAATCTTTGATGTAAGTTCATTAACATTGATCTGTTGTGTGATGCTGGTATCACCATAATAATCTTTAGTAAGGACCAACTTGAGCGTTAGCGAATCAAAAATTGCATCAGCACCTATGGTAGTAACAGCAGGAATATTAAAATGGAAAAAAGAACGGGCATTAATGCTGCCGAATATCGAATCTTTAAAGTTTCCTAATTGAATCGTGTTTGTGTTGGAAGTAAGAAACGAATCACTTCTTATGGTACTTATGGAAGGAGTTACGGAATCTATCACAATAATATTTGTATAACTCTCTGCAAGATTTTCTCCAAACGCAATACTCTTTTTCTCACATGCTAAAAAGCAAGGTATCCCAATTATTAAAAGCGCATATGCAAATCTGAAATTGTTTAAGTGCTGCTTTATCATTTCAATCATCTAAAAAAGATTTTATGAAGCCGGCAAATTATGAGTAAGAATGTTAGCACCATTATAATATGTACGAATGAGTGATTTACATCGACGAACGTGCCAGGTGTAATGATTAATTATTAATGATTAACGGATAGTGTGTAATTGATCAAAAAATATTAATAGTACTGATAACATAACACGATTATTTTCAAAAAACTACTATCCGTTAATAATTAATCATTAATAATTAGTCATTAACCATTAGGTTCGTCTATAACTAATGGCAACTTGTCTATATTAACTATCGGCATGCCGGGTTATCATATAGATTCGCAGCAAAAGACTGATATATGATTTTGATTAAAAAAATTTACTTCCCGGTTTTTATACTGTTCGTTGTTACCGCTTGCAATCCTAATTCCAGTACTACCTCCACAACTGTTGGTAACTGGATAAAACGTTCATCTTTTGAAGGTGTGGCGAGAAGTGAAGCGGTTTCGTTCACAGTAGGAGATTACTCTTATGTAGGAACCGGTTATGACGGCAAAGACCGGCTAAAAGACTTTTGGCAATATGATCCGTCCCGGAATTTTTGGTTGCAGAAAGCTGACTTTCCCGGCACACCCAGGAGCAGCGCTGTAGCAATGAACATCAATGCCATGGGGTACGTTGGCACCGGTTATGACAATGATGGCAATAAGCTGAAAGATTTCTGGCAGTATGATCCCTCTGCGAATAAGTGGAAAGCCGTGGCCGACTTCGGCGGCTCTGCAAGATATGAGGCGGTGGCTTTTTCTATCAAAGACAAAGGTTATGTAAGTACGGGTTACGATGGCAACTACTTAAAAGATTTCTGGCAATATGATCCATCTACAAATGCCTGGACGCAGCTTCCGAGTTTTGGTGGCGATAAAAGGAGGGAAGCAGTGGCTTTTGTAATTAATGATAAGGGTTATGTTTGTACCGGTGTTAACAATGGAACGGCTACAAATGATATATGGCAGTTCGATCCGGCTACCGGCTGGACAGAAAAGAGAAAGTTAACTAATGTAAGTGATTCCAGTTTTGATGATGCTTATACTTCTATCATACGCAGCAGTGCTGTTAGTTTTGTAATTAATAATAAAGCTTATATCAGCACAGGTGAAAACGGGAGCAGCACCAGAACTACATGGGAGGAGGATCCCTCAGGTGATCAATGGACATTCGAAACCAATTTCGAGAGAAGTGGAAGAAGCGGTGCAATCGGCTTCTCAGTAAAAG
>CAXTDO010000164.1:0-9447 GCA_964242315.1 uncultured Flavihumibacter sp. | reverse complement strand
TCATAAAGAACATGCCGAGCAGTGTACTGAGTAGTAAAATGTAAAACTCTGCAACATGTTTATGTATTTTCAGCCAGCTATAAGCAAGCATTGAAATAAGTAAGAGGCCCAGATTCAATATAGTTTTTTCTATAGCAATCAAGTTATTGGTGATGAACATGTCATCAAATAACCGCCCGTTTTTCTGAAAGAAAAATCCCGCCAGGAGGTTTAGTAAAAGAAGCAGGTTGATAATGTTTAATAATGATTCGTTCGTCCATTCGTTAGTTCCAACTTTTGCAAACAGCAGCAGGAAGATGATGATCGTTAATATCAATTCCGATTTCATTAATATCAGGAAGTCATTCAGCATAGTATATTTCCGGTCTGTTGTGAGCTACTCAAAAATTATTTCGGGTGATTTTATTAATTATTATTTCAGAGGAAGGCGATACCAGGTTACTCAACAGAAACGGCGCCATACCAATGATCACAATCCCGGTAAACAGGATGATGGATGCCATTTTTTCATTCCACAAGGCGTCGGGCAGGCCAAGATATTTATTGTTGGTAACCGGTCCCATAACCGTTTGTCCAACTGCCCTGAGGATGTACACGGCTGTAACTACAATAGAAGCACAGGCTAATATTGTTGCGATACGGTACAGCGTTTCCGGGTGTTGCCAGGAGCCCATGAAAACGGTCACTTCTGCGGCAAAGCCGCTAAGTCCCGGCAATCCGAGTGAACACAATCCTGCAAGTACAAACATTGTTGAAACAAAAGGCATCATCTTTAACAATCCTCCTAATTGTGCTGCCGTTCTGGTGTGAGTGCGGTTATAAATCATGCCGATAGCAGCAAAGAAAAGCGCTGTCATCAAACCGTGAGACACCATTTGCATCACCGCACCGTTTATAGCCGTTTTAGTAAGCATGCCAATACCCAGCAACACAAATCCGCAATGGCTTACACTGGAATAAGCATTTATATATTTCAGGTCCTGCTGCATCATGGTAGCGAAGGCTCCGTAGATTATGGCAATCGTTGCCAGTAAAATAATCACCGGAGAATAATACTGCGCTGCGTCTGGCATTAAATAAGTAGCCACGCGCAAACATCCATATCCTCCCAGCTTCATTGAAATGCCCGCAAGAAACATGGAAGCTGCCGTAGGTGCAGACGAATGCCCATCGGGCACCCAGGTATGAAAAGGAAACAGTGCACCAAAGATGCCAAAACCAATAAATGCAAATGGAAAAAACAGTTTCTGTGTTGGTACCGGTATATTCATTGTGGCGATCTGTAGCAGGTTGAAAGTATGAGCACCGTTGCCGGTGTTGGTATTGAAATACAATCCTATTAAACCTACGAATACCAGTGCTGAGCCACCCATCAGCATCAACGCCAGTTTCATGGCGCTGTATTCCTTTTTACCACTGCCCCAGACACCGATCAATAAAAATTTAGGGATTACTGCCACTTCAAGAAAAAAGAACATCAGGAAAATATCTAAAGAAATAAAAAAACCGTATGCTCCTGCGCTTAACAGTATTAACAGAAAGAAAAACTCTTTACTCATTGTTTCTACTGACCAGGAGATCAAAATGCCGGCGAGCACAACAAAAGCCGTAAGCAGTATCATGGCTATAGAGATACCGTCAACGCCAACATGGTAATCGATATTGAGTGAAGGGAACCATGAATGCCGGTATTCGAATAGCATGTTTGCAGTATTGCCTGCCGAACGTTCTTTAAGGTAGTCCAATAACATCCACCCGGATAACAACAGTTGGGCCGTTGCGCCTGCTAACGAAACATTTCTTACCTGCTTCAATCCACGGCAAAACAACACCAACAGACCGGTTATCAAAGGTATCAGTAACAATAAAGACAGGTTCATAATAAATTTTTATGCCTTTGAACGATCACACTTTCAGCACATACAAAAACAGGATAGCCAGCCCCGCTATTCCTGCAAAAAAATACAGCGCGTATTGCTGTACTTTGCCCGACTGAACAGCTTTGATCTTTTCCGAAATTGCACCGGTAACAGTTGCTAATGTATTTACAGATCCGTCTACAATATTTTTATCTATCCATGCAGCCGACCTTGCTACCATATTAAAAATAACTTTTTTAGTAAAGAAGAGATATATCTCGTCAATATAAAATTTTTTCACGGTTGCATTATAAAAACTTCCCAAAGCGGCAGCAATCCTTTCGGGTCTGTTATTATCTTTTTGATAAAGCCATTGTGCAAAGAAGATACCTGCTGTTGTCAATAACAGAGGACCGATTGCAAGGCCGAAATTAACATGAGTATCTAACGGACTTCCATCCGGGGTAACATATTTTGAAAACGGCAGCAGGCCAGCGAAGCATGCACATACGGCTAATATAATCAGTGGTATCTTCATTGTTACAGTGCCTTCGCCATGTGCGTCATCCGTATGAGTATGTTCTGCCGGGGGTCTGGTGGCATAAAAAACAGAGAAGTATAAACGAAACATGTAAAACGCAGTTAACCCAGAGGTAAGCAATGCCAGTCCAAAAATAAATTTATCCGACTCATAAGCTGCAAGCAATATTTCTTCCTTACTAAAAAAGCCGGAGAACGGTGGCATGCCTGAAATAGCAAAACAGGCTATCAAAAAACAAATATGGGTAACCGGCATCGCCTTTCTAAGTCCGCCCATTTTACTGATCTCATTGCTATGTACGAGGTGAATGATTGCGCCAGCGCAAAGGAACAGTAACGATTTGAAAAAAGCGTGCGTGAAAAGATGAAACATAGAAGCCATGTATCCAAGTCCGCTTTCACCGCCGTATCTGGAAACACCCAGGGCAAACATCATATATCCTATCTGCGACATGGTAGAAAAAGCCAACACTCTTTTAATATCGGTTTGCGTACAGGCAATTACAGCAGCCAGTATCGCCGAGAAAGCACCCGTATACATCACCAGTTTTAAAGCAGCCGGATCAGATAAGGCATAAATGGGAAACAACCTTGCCACCAGGTAAACACCCGCCACCACCATTGTTGCAGCATGTATCAAAGCGGATACAGGCGTAGGTCCTTCCATTGCATCGGGCAGCCAGATATGCAGTGGAAACATAGCAGACTTTCCCGCGCCACCGATGAAAACCAGCACCAGTCCCCATGTAAGCAGCGACATCCCCAAAAACGATGCAGCGGTGATATGTAACAACTGCGGTGACTGCGTAGTAAGCCTTGTGATCATCGTTTGAAAGTCGAGCGTTTCCGCCTGGAAAGACAGTATTAAAATGCCAATTAAAAATCCAAGATCGGCAAAACGGGTAACTATAAACGCTTTTTTGGAAGCTGCAACGGCAGCAGGTCTGTCGAAATAAAAACCTATCAGTAAGTAAGAGGATATACCAACCAATTCCCAGAAAATATAAAGCTGAAAGATATTAGCGGAGAGTACCAGACCAGTCATCGAAAAAGTAAACAAGCCAAGAAAGGCGTAATAAGTGGCAAACCGATCCTCTCCTTTCATATAACCCAGACTGAATACATGAACCATCAATGAAATGAAAGTTACAATCACGATCATCATCACTGAAATCGGATCGAGCAATATCCCCATATCGATGGAAATGTTTGGCGAGAATTGCAGCCAGGTATATTTCATGGCAACAATCTGCCGGTAAACACCGTTTGATTTTCCTTCTGTAAAAAAATAATTGTAGGCTGCGTATAAAGCAAGAAGGGATGATATTAATAAAGATACAGTTGCCGCAACACCGGCTGATTTACCAAGGTACTTTCTGCCAAACATTCCCAATAGCACGAAGCTTGCCAGTGGCAACAGCGGTATTAAGAGTATGTATAAATAGTGCGGCATGGTCCTTATTTAGTGTATTAAAAGAGAGAACGACCTGTGAGGTTTCTAAAAACCTCACAGGTTTGAAAAGCAGGTTGTGACCTTCTCTCAAGACCTGTGAGGTTTTTAGAAACCTCACAGGTCATTCCCTCAATCAAAACTTCATCTCCCCCGCATCTTCCACATCTATCGACTGGTGGCTTCTGTACAAATTAATAATGATGGCAATGGCAACTGCTGCTTCCGCTGCTGCAATGGTAATTATAAAAATTGTAAAGAAGATGCCGTCCAGTTTATCGGGGTAGAGGTATTTATTGAATGCAACAAAATTTATGTTTACACTATTCAACATCAGCTCTATCGACATCAGCATGGTAATCATATTTCTCCGGGTGAATAACCCGAACATGCCTATAAAAAATAGTGCGGTACTTACAAACAAAATGTGAGTGAGTGGTATGTTGTTCATTTTTGGCTTTCAGCTCCGGTTAATTATAAATGTAGTTAGAATGATCTTTTCTTACCTCATATCTGATACCTCACACCTCCTTCCTCTCCACTTTCATCGCTATAACAATACACCCGATCATTGCCGCAAGTAGTAAAATACTTACCACTTCGAAAGGCAATACAAACCCATGTTCCGAAGTTCCGAGCAACTGTGTTCCAATGTTTGAAACACTTGCCTGTATTGCATTACCGGAGATGGGTTTAAAAGCATATTGGTGTATCAGCGAATAAGTAATAACGAAACCTGCTAACACTGCAAGCAGAGACAACAACATCCTTCCACGCAATGGCCGCGGCATCTCTTTGCCTGACTGCTGGGTTAGAAAGATAGAGAAGATAATCAATACAACAATCCCACCGGCATAAACTACCACCTGCACTGCTGCAATGAATTCCATGTTCATCCAAAAAAATAATCCTGCGATACTTATCAGCGAAAATAACAACCAGATTGCTGACCTGAAAATTTTACGGGTGGCAACAGCCAGGATACCTGTTGTTAAAATAAAAGCCGATAGCAAATAAAATATTATTGCGGATGCGCTCATTCCACACCCTCCTTAAGTTTCGATCCGGGTTTGTTTAACTTCTTTGTTAACATGCTGCGGTCAAAAACGCTGTGCTCGAAATTCTGGGCCATTTTAATAGCGTCTGTGGGACAAGCTTCAACGCATAAATTACACATGGTGCATAGCTCAAGATGGTACACAAAGGTGTCGATAGCTTTCTTTTTTTTACCTTCGGCGTTCACTTCGAATTTGGTGATGATCTTGATGGTGGCGTTAGGACAAGCCAGCTCACAGGCCGTACAACCCGTACAGCGGTGCTCATTGTTTTCATCGTGAGGCATCACTACTTCGCCGCGAAAACGTTCCGGCAAATGCATCGTAGCGCGGTTATCGGGATATTGCTGGGTAACGATTTCTTTATGGTGAGTAAAATAGTAACCTGTCAGCTTCATTCCTTTTAACAAAGATTTTACTGCACCGGCAACATCTGTTATGTATTTCTTTAGAAACATCGTTAGAAATTCAAGTTAGTTTTTTTTCTGGCTTGCTCTCTGTTTTTTTTAACCACGGATATGTCTGAACTGTGATTTATATGATTTAATGAAAACTATGACCTGTTTCATAGTATTCATTAAATCATATAAATCACAGTTCAAAAATACCACCCCTTAATCGCCATCAAAGTAGTTAACAATAGATTAAACATACTTATCGGCAACAAATACTTCCATTCAAGATTAAGTAGTTGATCAATCCTTAATCTCGGGAAGGTCCACCGAAACCACATGATCAGGAAGATCAATCCGAAGGTCTTTCCAAAAAACCATAAGGACGAAGGAATATAATCCATGATATGATTAAAAGCCGCCCAGCTACCAAAGTGCAAGGGCATCCATCCACCAAAAAATAAGGTTGCCCCGATAGCGCAAACGATAAAGATATTTACATATTCAGCAAGGAAAAACAACGCGAATTTCATTCCTGAGTATTCCGTATGAAAACCTGCGGTAAGTTCAGATTCTGCTTCAGCCAGATCAAAAGGGGCACGATTTGTTTCGGCGGTGACGGCGATAATAAAAATTACAAAAGAAATAATTGCAGGTATATGTCCCTTAAATATCCACCATCCGTTCCGCTGCGATTCAACAATTTCTGATATCTGCAGACTTCCCGATAATACTACTATTGATATGATAGCAAGTCCGGCAGACAGTTCATAGCTCACTATCTGTGCACCGCTTCTCATGGCGCCAAGGAGCGAATATTTATTATTACTCGCCCATCCCGCCATCAATATTCCGATTACAGAAAGAGAAGAAACTGCCGAAACGTACAGTACGCCAATATTGATATCCCATATCCTGAAACCCTTTGCAAACGGGATGGGTGCAAGTATCAGCATAGCGATGATCATTACCACAAAAGGAGCCAGATTGAATAAAAATTTGTCTGCGCCGTCAGGAGTAAGGCCTTCCTTTACCGCAAGCTTTAAGGTATCCGCCACTGTTTGAAGCATACCGCCATAGCCCACCCGATTGGGTCCGAGGCGGATCTGCATGTAAGCGGACACTTTTCTTTCCATAAGAACCAGCACCAATCCCAGCACCGCAAACAAAGTAATAGCCCCCAAACCAATGATGAGAAATTCAAAAGACAATGCCATACCCGGGTTAAACATACTATTTAACCAGCGATGAATGGAAGATGTTATGTTTTCTAAACTAGGCAATGGTAATGATTAATTGTTAATTGTTACTTGTCAATTGTTACTTGCATGTTTCACATATCTCATTTTTTTATTTTGGACAAAGTCGATGTTTTTCCTAACCCTGAAGGGGTGATATGATTATAGCAACAAAGTAATAATCGAACAGAACCCCGAAGGAGTGACATGATTCTCTGTGTTTAAGACCCTATGTGTCACTCCCTCGGGCTTTAACCTCATACCCCATACCTGACACCTCGTACCTGATACCCCGCTACCGGTCAATGTCCGGTATCACCAGATCCAGTGATCCCATGATGGCTACCAGGTCGCCAATCTTATGTCCTTTGGCCATATGGTGAAGGGCAGAAAGATTGGAGAAACCGGGAGAGCGGAACTTTATCCTGTATGGTGTGGTGCCGCCTTCGCTCACGATATACACTCCAAACTCGCCACGTGCCGTTTCTATCCTTGAATAAAACTCTCCTTTGGGAAGCTTAAGCACCGCCTTCGTTTTAGCCTGGAACTCACCTTCAGGAATGTTATCAATCAATTGCTCCACGATGGAAAGCGACTGCCTCATTTCCTGCAGGCGAACCAGGTAGCGACCGAAGCAATCGCCGCTTGTTTCTGTTATTTCCTGAAAGTTTACTTCGTCGTAAACTTCATAAGGATATAATTTTCTGATATCACAACTTACACCGCTGGCTCTTGCCGTTGGCCCGGAGCAGCCATAAGAAACAGCATCGGCTCTGGAGATAGTTCCGATACCTTTCATACGACTTTGAAAAATTACATTTCCGGTTACCAGTTCATCGTACTCATCAATCTTCGATTTAAAGAGTTGTATAAAATCTTTTACTTTGTTTTGAAAGTTTGGATGGAGGTCGAACATCACACCACCGGGAACCATGTAATTCATGGTGAGGCGTGCGCCGCAGGTTTCTTCCATAATTTCATTAATGGCTTCTCTTTCACGGAAAGCATGAAAGAACGGTGTGATGGCCCCCAAGTCCATAGCCATAGCACCCCACCACAACTGGTGTGACGCAAGGCGGGTGAGCTCATCCATTAACACACGAATCACCTTCGCACGGGGTGGTATCTCAATCTGCATGCCTTTCTCCACACACATGGCACAACCATGATTGTTTATATGGGAAGAAAGATAGTCCATGCGGCTGGTTACATAAATAAACTGGCGATAAGATAAGCTCTCACACATTTTTTCGATAGAGCGATGAATATAACCGAGGTGAGGCTCTACCTTCTTTATAGTTTCTCCATTAAGCGTAATGATAAGGTGCAACACGCCATGTGTTGAAGGATGCTGCGGCCCCACGTTAATGATCAGGTCGCCCTCGTCGTTTGTGCCTACTTCTTCGAACAATGATTAATGATTAATTATTAATGATTAACGGTAAAATGACTTGAATAAAAATAAATAACAAAAACCAACCACTAACAATTAATCATTAATAATTAATCATTAAGTTCAAAGCTTAATCATATTTACCGCATCCTCATAATCCTTTCGCAATGGCCAACCTTTCCAGTCGTCTGTCATAAATAACCTTCGCATATCAGGATGACCCTGAAACTGTACACCAAAAAGATCATACACTTCACGTTCATGAAATTCAGCAGTTCTCCAGATATCCGACACTGTATCTATCGAGGGATTATTTCTTTCAAGTTTTGTTTTAACTATCACTGAGTGTCGCTGCGTGGTAGACGTTAGATGCATCACCATAGTAAAATGCGTTTTCCAATCGATGCATGTAAGACAGAACAGGTAATCAAAACTTAAATCTGCACCGGAGCAAAGTTGCAAGGCCACTGACTTCCACAACTCATTTGCTACATTAACTGTAATCCATTCTGTAGCATCATCAAATACGGCGGAAGGAAAAATTTCAGCAACCAGTAATTTTATCTCTTCGTTAGTCATTGGCAGAAGATTCTTTAATTGCTCGTTTAAAGTGTAAGACCAGCTACATTAGCCCGACTTTAAACTTTTATCTGTTCTCTTGTTGCGCCGCTTTTTATTTTCTCCTGTAAAGAAATCAATGCATGCAGCAAAGCCTCCGGCCGGGGCGGACAACCGGCAATATACACATCCACCGGAATGATATGATCTGCACCTTTAACAACAGAATATGTGTTGTAGAAAAACGGCCCTCCGCTTGTAGCGCAGGCGCCCATGGCGATTACATATTTGGGATCGGCCATCTGGTCGTATAATCTTTTAAGAACAGGAGCCATTTTATTAACGATGGTACCTGCAATGATTATTACATGGGCCTGGCGCGGTGTGGCGCGTGCTACTTCAAATCCAAAGCGCGACCAGTCGTACTTAGCGGCAGCGGTAGACATCATTTCAATGGCACAGCAACTGGTTCCAAACACCAGCGGCCACAACGAATTGGAACGTGCCCAATTGATCACATCATCCAGCTTGCTTAATAATATTCCTCCCCCTGCGGTTGGATGAATCTCACCGGGAAAAGGCTCAGCACTTTGCTTATCAGATACAATTTCTTCCATTTGATAATTCTTTTGTTTTCTTCATACCTCATACCTGACACCTCACACCTGACTATATCCACTTCAACGCACCTTTTTTATGTGCATATAAAAATCCCATAAAAAGAATGAATAAGAAAATCACTATTTCACCAAACGCCATCATTCCCATCTTTTTTACTACTACCGCCCAGGGATATAAGAAGATAAGCTCCACATCGAAAATTAAGAAGATGAGTGCAAACAAATAATCACCTACATGAAACTGAACCCAACTGGGACCTATGGTAGGAACACCGCACTCATACGTCTGGCCCTTTTGAGGATTTTTAGTTCCTTTCACCAGAATTTTAGCCACAGCAATTC
>CAXTDO010000163.1:0-9455 GCA_964242315.1 uncultured Flavihumibacter sp. | reverse complement strand
GATCAGGCCCTGTTTGCCGGGAAGGAACTCTACAAAAGCACCATAAGGCATGATTGATTTTACCTTCGCTTCATACACATCACCCACTGACGGAACGGCAACGATACCTTTTATCCACGAAACCGCTTTTTCAACTCCTTCTTTATTAGTACTGAAGATGCTTACTTCACCCATTTCATTTTTCTCTTCGAGGTTGATCGTAGTTCCGGTTTCGCGTTGAATTTCCTGTATTACTTTACCACCGGGCCCGATTACTGCACCGATAAATTCTTTATCGATAAATAACTTGATCATCCTTGGAGCATGCGGTTTTATATCTTCACGCGCCTCCTTAATGGTTGCATACATGGCATCGAGGATATGTAACCTTCCCCTGCGTGCCTGTTCCAATGCACTTAACATGATATCCATGCTTAGTCCATCTACCTTAATATCCATTTGTACTCCGCAAATTCCTTCACGGGTGCCGGTAACTTTAAAGTCCATATCTCCCAGATGATCTTCATCTCCCAGTATATCAGTAAGTACGGCATACTTGCCTTCTTTGGAAATAAGTCCCATAGCTACGCCAGCAACGTGTTTTGGAATTCCAACACCAGCATCCATCAACGCCAGTGACCCGGCGCAAACGGTTGCCATGGAAGAAGAACCATTGGATTCCAATACATCGCTAACTACGCGAACAGTATAAGGAAAATCTCCGCCCGGCATCATCTGCTTCAGGGAACGCATGGCAAGATTGCCATGCCCCACTTCACGACGTCCCGGCCCTCTCATCATCTTTACTTCACCCGTAGAAAATGGAGGAAAATTATAGTGCAGAATAAATTTCGTGTAATCGGATATGGCGGCACTTTCAACGAGTAAAGAGTCTAACTGGGTGCCCAGCGTTACTGTTGTAAGCGCCTGTGTTTCGCCACGTGTAAATAAGGCGGCTCCGTGTGGAGACGGCAGTGCGTCTATCTCCATGGTTAATGGCCTTACATCTTCCAGTCCCCTGCCGTCTAAACGAACTTTATCGTTCAGGATCATATCACGGATCACATCGAATTGCTGATCGTGATAATATTTTTTTGCCAGTTTCTTAATGTCATCCGGTAATACCTGGTCAGTTTCTAAATTGTATTCACCTTTCAGATGAACCAGGAGGTCTTCCTGAATCTGCTGTAAAGCCGATCCACGCTCATTTTTACTGCTACCCGACTTAGCCATTTCAAGTATTTTGGAAGCAGCAAAAGATTTTACTTTTTCACGCAACGCCTCATCTTCTGTGGGTTTAGCGTATTCTCTTTTCTGAGTGATACCCTTAAGCGAACGTAGTTCTTCCTGTGCCTTAACCTGCACTTTAATGGCTTCATGCGCTACCTCAATAGCCTTGATCAGGTCTTTTTCACTGCATTCCTTGGCTTCGCCTTCCACCATCATGATGTTCTTCTCCGTTGCCGCTATTATAAAATCCATATCGGCTTTTGCCAGTTCACTGCGCAATGGGTTCACTTTAAATATACCATCTATGCGCGCTACTCTTACTTCGGAAATAATTTCCTGGATGGGAATATCGGAAACAGCCAGTGCCGCGGAAGCTGCCAGGCAGGCCATCGCATCGGGCATTACTTCAGCATCGCTGGAGATCAATGTTATCAGCACCTGAACTTCGCACAGGTAATCATCCGGGAACAAGGGGCGCAATGCCCTGTCAATAAGGCGCGAAGTCAGTACTTCATAATCATTCAGCCTTGATTCCCTTTTAAAGAATGATCCGGGAATCCGCCCTGCGGAAGCAAATTTTTCCTGGTAGTCAACAGATAAGGGGAAAAAACTTTGTCCTTCTTTTGGTTCTTTGTTGGCCACTACGGTAGCCAGTATCATACAATTGCCCTGTCGAACAGTAACACTGCCATCTGCCTGACGAGCCAGTTTACCGGTTTCGATGCTGATCTCGCGACCATCACCTATATTGAAAGTTTTACTTATTGGTTGTGATATCATATGTAATTTTTGGAATGTTGAGACGCTTTAACAAGGTGGGATCAATGCAAAGCAATCGATAATATAATTGTAGAATGGCAATCTCCTGTGCAAAAAACTATTCCCAACCAGAGTAGTTGGGAATAGTTTTGTATTCAATATGTAGTTATTTTCTGAGTCCTAACCTTTCAATCAGCTTGCGGTATTCCTGCAGGTTGTGTTTGCTAAGGTAGTTTAGTAAACGCTTTCTTTTACCAACCATCTGCA
Organism: uncultured Flavihumibacter sp.; assembly: GCA_964242315.1. Classification (GTDB taxonomy): domain Bacteria; phylum Bacteroidota; class Bacteroidia; order Chitinophagales; family Chitinophagaceae; genus JADCRZ01. The sequence continues at coordinate 7,220 of CAXTDO010000163.1, read as the reverse complement.
TAAGGCCGCGGTGTGTGGAAAAATCTTTTTTATTCTCCTGGAGGTGTTTGGATATCTGGCTGATACGCTCCGTTAACAAGGCAATCTGTCCTTCAATAGAACCGGTATTGGTCACTGATCCACCGAAATCTCCGAAAATTGTTGATTTTTTTTCTTTAGTTAAATACGACATCTTTGATTTTTTTAAAAGGCATCCGAATATGTATGCTGTTTATTTTGGCGGCAAAGGTATGAAAAAAATTAAAAGCAAATAATGTTATGTTACTCAAATTGGTGGTTGGCTATAGGCAATAAGCTTTACTGCTGTTGTAAAACAAGAACGCCTCTCTTCGGCACTCCGCAATATATTACGTGAAAAATATATATTTCGTCGTTAATAACGACTTGAACTACGATCAGCGAATGATCAGGATATGCAGTTCGCTGGCATCTCATCATTATACTATTCTTTTGATAGGCAAACGTTATCACGGTTCAATGCCCCCGTCAGCAAAACCTTTCGGTCAGCACAGAATCCATTGTTTTTTCAAAAAAGGCAAGATGGCATATATTGAATTTAACCTCAAATTGTTTTTTTACCTGTTGTGTTTGCGCTCTGGCTGTTTATGTGCCATTGATCTGGATACTATTTTTCCGGTATTGCTTGTTTCACTAATCAAAAAATCCAAAAGAATTTACGATGCCCATGAGCTATTTCCCGAAATGAAAGAAATAATAAGCAGGCCCGTTATACACAAAATATGGAATTGGGTAGAAAGCGCTGCTGTTCCCCGTTTCAAGTCGGGTTATACCGTTAGTGAAAGCATAGCACAGGTTTTCCATAAAAAATATGGTGTCAGGTACCAGGTAGTTCGTAATATGCCAACATTAAAAACAGGCGAGGCTACAGGTACAGTTTCCGAAAAAATTATTTTATACCAGGGTGCAGTAAATTATGGAAGATGTCTTGAATACCTCATCCCTGCAATGAAGGAAGTGCGCTCCCGATTAATAATATGCGGCGATGGTAACTTCATGACTCAATGCCGGCATTTGGTGCATCAACACAACCTGGTGGATAAAGTTATATTTAAAGGAATGCTTTTACCGGAGGAATTAATCAACATTACTTCCTCGTCATATATTGGCGTTAACCTGGTAGAGCCTGATGGCCTGAACCAGATATACTCCTTAGCTAACAAGTTCTTTGATTACATTCATGCCGGCCTGCCGCAGCTTTCAATGGATTTTACTGAATATGCCCGTATCAACAACAAATACAGAGTAGCTGTGTTAATTAAAGAGCCTGATCCGGCACTCATTGCATCATCATTGAACCTTTTATTAGAAAATGATGTTATGTATAAAGAACTACAAAAAAACTGTCTGGAAGCCCGCCAAGTATATAACTGGCAGAGCGAAGAGAAAATACTTCTTGACTTTTATGAAAAAACTTTATAATTATTAATGTTCAATTATTAATTATCAACGGACAGATGCATCATTAAGAATTAGTCATTATCAATTAATAATTAATCATTAACCATTGTTTTTGAGGTGGAAAAAAGATTACATATTGTTTGCCTCGATACCCCTTACCCGGTTAACTGTAAGCGGTCTTTCATCATGTTCAACGAGATAAAGGTGTTGCATGAGATGGGTGTTAAAACTACGCTTCATTGTTTTGAATATAGCCGGCCGCAGCAGGATTACCTTGATTCTTTTTGTGAACAGGTTATTTATTATCCGAAACAAAAAGGCCATAAGGGGCTTTCATTTTCACTTCCTTATATTATATCGTCCAGGTCAGATGAAACGTTGGTTACTAATCTGCAGGCAGATAATGATCCGGTATACGTTCAGGGCGTTCACTCCACTTTTTTCCTGACGCAGCTTGATACACACAACAGAAAAATACTCGTGCGGCTTCATTGCGCCGAACATTCATTTTATAACAAGCTTGCAACCATTGACTCTTCGATTCTTAACAAGATCTACTATCAAAATGAAAGCCGGCTGCTGAAATGCTACGAAAAAAATCTTTCTTCAAAAGCCGTATTTGCTGCTTTAAACGAAGAAACAAAGAATATTTATGAGCAGCAACTTGGCTATGAAAACATGGTGTCCATACCGGCCATTGTTGCATGGGATAAAGTGGAAAGCCGGGAAGGCAGGGGAAATTTCTGCTTATACCACGGTAACCTTTCGATGCCTGAGAATGAAAAATCAGCCATATGGCTACTTGAAAATGTTTTTAACAAGATTGATATCCCCTTCGTTATAGCAGGCAAATGCCCTTCCTCTTCATTGGAAAAATTATCGTTACTGAAATCCAATACCTGCCTGATTGCAAACCCCTCCGAAACTGAAATGCAGGACCTGATAAGCAGGGCCCAGATTAACGTGTTACCTTCATTTAATCCCGAGAGCTGCAGCATTAAATTATTAAATGCGTTGTTCTGTGGCAGGCATTGTGTTGTAAATGAAAACATGGCCAGTGATCCGCTGCTTAAGCCTTTGCTTCATATCGCGGATACCGCTGAGTCATTCAGATCAACAGTGTTGCAACTGATGAATAAATCTTTCGAAGACTATGACATGAATGCGCGTGAAAAATTGTTGCATAAACATTATAACAACAATGAGAACGTTGCTAAAATCATGCATCAGTTGTTTTGACGATAGCTTCTACTGTTCAATCCAACAAAATAATTCAACCTGTATAAATCAAACAGCACCAACGATGGCTTGCATGAAAGGAGATTAGAACGCACGTATCTTTGCATAAGCGTATATACAAGTGGCACTATCCACAACATCTTCCACGATTGAAACCTGTAGAAATAATGGTACAGCGTTACATGTTTTATAAGAATGGCAGGCACTGTTAGGTCACTCAATCTTTTCAAATTGTGAAGGGCAGCTTCGCTTTTTTTTAGAAATACATCTGAAGTCTCCACCCCATCATGCATTACGGGATTATCAATAAATACTACAGCAACCTGCATTGCTTCTAACTGGATGGCCATCCAGGTATCTTCATAACCATATCCATCCAATCGGCCAGTGAAATCGAATCTTTCGAAGGTTGTTTTGGAAATGAGAAAGTTGTTGGTCATAAACCTCTTAGCGCGGCTTTGATTAGCCAATCTTGAGGCTTCCCTTGTTGTACCATATTTCCAATGCAGCATAAAGCCACAATCAGTTGGTTGTTGCGTTTTATATACCCTGCCGCCTGCTATTACCTGCTCACCGTCTGTAAGCGTGTTACAATAATTTGTAAGAAACTGGTCGGAAACAATGGTGCTATCACAGTCTAAAAACAGCAACCATTTATATAAAGCCGTCCTCGCCAGTCTTTGCCGGATGCGGATCCTGCCAACATTTGCTTCCGATTCAACATACCGGACCGATTCAATACCGGCTGCCTTAATATTTAGGCTTTTATAATGAGGTTCAGAACCATCATCCATTACTATTATCTCACCTGAATTATTTAGAAGCCTGAGCTGTTTACTCAGTGCCTGTACCAGTTCATTTATATCCCGGTTGAAAACCGGGATTAATATAGAGATCATGTAATGTCTATCGTTGCATTGTCTATAACCCTTCCCCTTTCTGTTTTTAAGGTTCTTGCAGGAAATTTGTTGATCACCATATAATCATGCGTTGCCATTACAATAGCTGCACCATAATCGCGACAAATATTAAATAACAGTTGCATGATCTCATCCGACGTCTCAGGATCAAGATTGCCGGTAGGCTCATCTGCCAGTATCAGTTTAGGGGAATTGCATAACGCCCTTGCTATGTCTACACGCTGTTGTTCTCCGCCGCTCATCTCAAAAGGCATCTTAAAACCCTTTGATCTTAAGCCAACTTTGTCAAGCACGTCTGCAATTTTTTCATCCATCAGTTTCTCATCTTTCCATCCGGTTGCCCTGAGCACAAATTTTAAATTTTCATTCACCGTTCTGTCTGTCAGCAGTTGAAAATCCTGGAACACCACCCCCAGGGTGCGCCTGAGAAAAGGCACCTTCTTCCAATCCATCTGTTTCAAATCGAAGCCAACTACTGTTCCGTCACCTTCTTTTAATGGAAGATCTCCATATAAGGTTTTTAACAAGCTTGATTTACCACTTCCTGTTTTTCCAACCAGGTATACAAATTCTCCCCTGTCAACTGTTACATTCACATCCTGCAAGATCAGGTTGGCACCCTGGAAGATATTTACATTCTTAAGCTCAATGATGTTTTCGGCCATAGATTTTTTTTTGCCAGACAAAAATAAAACATTCTGATCTCTTAGCTCCGGTTCTTGATAAATGATTCGGAGCAGCTTACAATAAGATCCCCGGATCACCAGCCACGTTAATAGTAAAATGGATTAATAATAAAAAAATTTACAAATTAATATTACGATATTCGTTTCACTTTTTGTTTTTTGATAACTACGATTGAACCTCCATAACATGCTTCGAAAAAACATAACTACCTGGATTATCTGCCTGTCAGCCCTGCTACTTACCAATGCATCAAATAAGTCTAATGAAGTTGCCCGCAGACTTGAAATATTATTCTTAGGACATACTGCCAAACATCATGAATCGGAAAAGCTTGCCGATATTTTCTCTAAAGAATTTTTTAAAGATGGCATTAACATTACCTACACAGTTAACCCTGACGATCTAAACGAAGCCAATCTCAATAATTATGACGGACTGATTTTATACGCCAATTACGACAGCATCACTTCTTTCCAGGAAAAAGCGCTGCTGAATTTTGTGAGGTCGGGCAAAGGGTTTATTCCATTACATTGCGCTTCATTTTGTTTTCGCAATTCACCGGAAGTGGTGGAGATGATAGGCGGGCAATTCAAAACACACAAATGGGACTCCTTTCCGGCCGTTATAGTAAAGCCTGATAATGTTGTTATGAAAGGGGTTTCAGCCTTTACTACTACTGATGAAACCTATGTTCATGACAAGATCAGTAAAAACATTGAAGTACTCACCGAACGGGTAGAGGGCGATCATCACGAACCTTATACCTGGATACGCGACTATGGAAAAGGCAGGGTATTTTATACGGCCTACGGCCATGATGAACATACATTCAACAACCCTGATTTTATAAAACTGGTAAAGAATGGCGTGATGTGGGCCGTTGGTGACAAAGCCCAGGCTGCCCTCTCAGGCTGGAAACTGCCTGATGTGAAATATACGGATGCTAACATCCCTAATTACGAACGGCGCAACCCCGCTCCTAAATTACAGGCCCCGTTATCGCCAGAGGAGTCTATGGCACTGACACAGGTGCCTGTTGGTTTTGAATTGCAACTGTTCGCATCCGAACCGGATATCATCAATCCCATACATATGGACTGGGATGCAAAGGGAAGGCTATGGGTGATAGAAACAATCGATTATCCGAATACCGTTAAAGAAGATAAAGAAAAGGGTGATGATAAGATCAAAATTCTGGAAGATACCAATGGTGATGGTAAGGCTGATAAGGTTACCGTTTTTGCAGACAAGCTGAACATTCCAACAAGCTTTGTCTTTGCCAACGATGGCATCGTGGTGTCGCAGGCGCCTTATTTTATTTTTCTCAAAGATACCAATGGCGACGATAAGGCCGATGTAAGAGATACCCTGATGAACGGATTTGGCGTGTTTGATACGCATGCAGGCCCTTCCAATCTTCGTTATGGATTTGATAACAAGTTGTGGGGAACTGTTGGCTATTCAGGCTTCAGGGGCAAAGCCGGCAATGATTCCCTGCGTTTTTCACAGGGCATTTATCATTTTTCTGCTAACGGCAAAGACCTGGAGTTTCTTTCCACTACCAGTAACAATACCTGGGGACTTGGTTTTTCGGAAGAGTTCGATGTGTTTGTTTCCACCGCAAACAACACCCACAGCGGCTTCTTTGGTATACCTATAAAATACCTTAACAGCGCTGATATTACAGAATCCGGTGTTGAAAAACTTGATGCCCATTACGGTATGCACGTAGTTACCAAAAATCTTCGCCAGGTAGATGTGTTTGGCGGATTTACTGCCGCTGCCGGACATGGCCTTTATACCGCCCGCAACTTTCCTAAAGAATATTGGAACAGGATTGCTTTTGTAAACGAACCTACCGGCAGGCTTATCCATCGCCAGGTATTGGAAAGAAGCGGCGCAGGTTTCAAAGAGAATGGAGATGGCTGGAACATTTTTGCAAGCGCCGACGAATGGGCAGGTCCTGTGCAGGCGGAAGTAGGGCCGGATGGATCTTTATGGGTGCTCGACTGGTACGATTTTCTCATACAGCATAACCCTACACCGCAGGGATTTCAAAATGGCAAAGGCAATGCCTATATCAACCCACTCAGAGACCATGACCGTGGCCGCATTTACAAAATAAAATACAAAGGCTCTCCCGACGCTCCGTTGCTAAACTTAAGCAAATCCGATCCTAACGGGCTCGTAAGTGCGCTTTCAAATAATAATATGTTCTGGCGAACCACGGCTCAAAGATTACTGGTAGAATCCGGTAATAAAACAGTATTGCCCGATTTATATAAGCTGGTACAAAATGAACAGTTGGATGAAATTGGCATTAATGCACCGGCCATTCATGCGCTCTGGGCCATTCATGGGTTGAAAGCACTGGATGGAAGCAATAAAGACGCACTGGCAGTTGCCGTTAAGGCGTTGAGCCATCCATCCGGCGGGGTGCGGAGAGCAGCCATTCAGGTGCTGCCAAAAACGCCTGCTACTTTTCAGGCCATGATGAAGGCAAACGTATTGAATGATACAGATTTTCGTGTGCGCCTTGCTGCGATATTAGCCATGGCTGACATGAAGCCCACCAATGAAATGGGCAGTGCCTTACTGGATATGGCCGTAAAAGATGAAAACACTAAAGATCCCTGGATAAAGAACGCGCTGTTTATAGGTGCCAAGGTGCACCGCGACGGCTTTATGGCAGCCTTCCGAAAAAAAGGGATTAGCGAAAACGCCGGACTCGACAATGCTTCCATTGTACAACGTATTGCAATGGCATCAAGGGTAAAATCAATTCAGATGCGTAAGGGATTATTACTGCCCGTAAACGCAACCCCGGATATAGTAGGTAAAGAGCTGCTCATTTCTGCCGAGGTGGAGAAAGGACGAGAAGAAGCGTACTCGGGAATGATCATAGCCCATGGTGATAAGACCAATGGTTATGGGTTGTACATGAAAGAAAATAAA
>CAXTDO010000162.1:2791-9486 GCA_964242315.1 uncultured Flavihumibacter sp. | reverse complement strand
ATACTATACAACCCGAAATTGATGTGAGACTGCTGGCATAAACGGCCCCCATCAGAGTTCCAAACCATCGTGTACTCAAAGATGTAGAAACCAGGCTTACAATTAAAAAGAACATATTAATGCTGAAATTGACCTGAGGCTTTCCTATTGAATCCATGGTGTATCCGAACTGCGTAAAGAAGGGCCGTAAAAAAGCAAACAACATGGTAATCTGCAGGATGGGAACCGCCTCAAGATAATCAGGACCGGCAATGATCTTTATTACCAATCCGGGTAGAAAAAGAATGAGCAGACTTGCGGGTATTATCAGCGCTGTAAGCGTACCGACCATCTTTTCAAAATAGTAACTCACGAGACCTGGACCATCTGTAGACATTGCCTGCGCATTTTTTGGAAAAAGCACATCCGCCACGGCAAGAAACGGAACATCCAGCACTCCTGCAATGCGGGAGACAACACTGTAATAAGAAACGTAAATTTTGCCTGTAACCGGGTTTCCTATGGCATAAGCGGTAACAAAATGATCGGCAAATTTATAAATGTGAGACAGCAGCGCAGTTCCAAACACAAACTTACCGAACTGCAGTAGTTTTGCGATGACGTCTTTATCGAAATAAAATCGCCTGCTGAGCAATTTATTACTGGCAATCAGGAAATAGACGGATGCCAGAACCAAAGAGACAATCTGAGCGATTACCAGATGCTGAACAGTGATAATCTTTGATCCGACAAAAAGTGAACTCATGATAACAAGAAATAATAATCCCTGCCTTAAAAAGTAAGCATAGAAGGTCTGCCTGTATTGCATCCGGCTTTGCTGTACAATTTCACAGTGATTAAATGGAATCTGAAAAATTATCAAGGCAACACTCCAATGCAAGAGGTTTTCTAATTCGGGTGTTTTTAATAATTGAGCTATCCAACCGCTGCATAAAAGAAAAAATACAGTCACCAGCACAGAAAACATGATATTAATAACCAGGGAGGCACTTTGCACCTTTTGCAGTTTGTTTTTAAAGCGCTCGTCATATATAAATTTTATCAACGCATTTCTTAACAGGCCCATCTTTACATACTCCATCATGGTTACAATGGTTTGAAATAAGGCGTAGGTGCCGATCTCCTGGTTACTAAGTGAATAATGAGTAAGTATAAAAAAGCCTACTAAGGCAAAAAAGAAGAGAGAGAAACGTTGTAAAAGAGTGATAAAAAGCGAGTTAATCCAGAAAGAAGGTTTAAAAGGAAGTTTCAATGATGTTATTTTATTTAGGGATTTGTGAAATCACAAGGCCAGCCCTTTCAATCCCCCATGTTTTCGCTTACATTTATGCCAAGTTCCGAAATTAATCGGGTCTTGCAAAATCGTACTTAAACTAAAGCTCTATCGGCAGGCGTTACAATGAAAATTAAGAATCCTAAGAACCGTTCTGATCTTTCCATAAAAAGTTCCGACTATGTGCTCGAAATAGGCGGCGGACATAATCCGCATCCACGGTCAAATGTTGTGGTAGACAAATTTCCCGAATTAAATTATCACCGCAGCGGTGATATAAAAGTTTTGAAACACCAGACTTTTATCGAGGCGGATGGGCAAAGCCTTCCTTTTAAAGACAAGGAATTTGACTATGTAATTTGTTGCCAGGTATTGGAGCATGTTGAAGACCCTGGTAAATTCCTTTCCGAACAGTTCAGGGTCGCCAAAAGAGGGTACATTGAAACCCCCTCCCTGGTTGGCGAGCACCTCTTTCCCAAAGATTCTCATAAGTGGACACTTCATGAACACAAAGACGTATTATACCTGGTTAACAAAAGCACCATAAATTTTAAAGTAGGTTATGATTTCGGAGAACTGATACAGTTGTACCTGCCTACCCATTCCATTGGATTCAAGATAATGGAACGCACCCATCCTAACCTGGTAACCATTCGCATAGAATGGGAACATAACTTCAACTTTGTGATAGAACCAACCGATCCCGAAATCCTAAAATATTTTAGCAACAAATGGCTACTAAGCTGGGCGGACGATTTCTTTCCACCCAAAACGATCTGGCAGGAATTAGGCGAGGCTTCCAGGGCTTTTTTGGAGATCGCTCAACAGGCTTGGAAAACGAAGGCCTGGAAGAAGTAAGATATTCCCAGACCTATAAGGTTTTCAAAACCTTATAGGTCTAAATTCGCGGTCTTTGATTGCAATCCGGAGTTTAATGGAGAAATCAATAATGCTTTACGGGTTCGAATATCCTGCGTTTAGACCTATAAGGTTTTAAAAACCTTATAGGTCGAATACGCTGATATAATTGTCTTATAATTAATATTATGTTAAGTAGAACATGCTGCAAGAAAAAGGGTCGGCTAATCAGCCGGCCCTTTAAAAATCAAAATATCATGGTTAATGCGCCTTGTCAACGTTATTAAACTTTTCTTCGTAGTCCTTAACCTTATCTTTTAAATTCTTTTGTTCATAAATATTTATGAGCAAATCATAGGTATCCTTCAGATTAAGTTTCTCGTCCATTTTCAGCTTGCCCTTGCTTCCAAGTAACTGCTCTACTTTTTCAAAATATGGAATAGCTTCGTCAAATTTGCTGAGCTTCTGGATTCTCAGATCTTCTTTCATTTTAATCTCTTCCGGCTTTAACTTTCCTGTAGCCGGTAGTTTGATTGCCTTGATCTTTTTGTCGATATCAACACCTTTATTAAAAAGTATCTGACCTAAAACAAGATTTGCCTGCGCAAAATCCGGTTTAAGCTCGATTGTCTTTTTCATGTTGTTTTCCGCCTTTTCAATCATCTGCTCCCAATTTGCAGGACGTGAAGCAACGGTATCTTTATATGCTTCTTTATATAATTCAACACCATAATTAAAAACATACTGATAATTACTTGGCTCTTTAGCAACAACGGCTTCATATTTTGTAAGAAGGTCCTGCTTGTTACCGGATTCGCCGGCAAGTTCAAGATCAAAATTGTCCCAGAAATCTTCTTTAGGAAAAATTGTCCGTCCAGCCTGTACATATTTCGTTGCATTGGCATTGTCTTTTTTCTGACGATAATAATCGGCAAGCCACTTATAAATCTCTACGTAAGAAGTATCTGCTACTTTTGCATCGGCTAACCTAGCGTAATATACCGCTGCCGTATCTTTCTCCTGAAGTTTTTCTGCTGATATGCCTGCATATAAAGTTACCAAAGTATCCAATTTAATATTCGCTACACCCTTATCGTTAATAAACGATCCAGCTTCAAGGCCTTTTTTGAAGTTAGCTAAAGCATCCTTGAAATTGCTGCTGTTGTAAAAAGCAGCACCTGTTTTAAAATACCCCTGGTAAATATCAATCAACGGTTTGTGATTGTCCATCGTGCTCAGCAACAATTTCTTATCGTCGATCTGAGCATATTTTTTCATAGCATCGAAAGCCTCGTTCCTTGCGTCAGTGGAGCTTGCTCTTTGGGTAGAATCATTGGCTATCTCAGAATATATTTTCGCTTTTACATACCAGGCTTCGGGGTCTTTTCCACCTTTTTCAGAAGCCACTACTTTGTCAATTTCAGCTTTTGCTTCAGGCAGTTTTTTCGACTTTAACAAGTCCTTAGCCTTACTGGTCGACTGGGCAAGCGAACCCAACGCCGAAGCAAACAAAAAAGTAACTACCAGTATTTTTTTCATAATTTTTTGTGTTTAGTAATAGAATTTATAATTGATCGTCAGTGTTATCGTCAGACGGATTGTCGGCATCCGGAGTTGTATCATCATCCTGAATCATTGTTTCGTCAACATTCGTTTTTTCTTCAGGCAACTCGCTTTCTAAATTCAATTCAGACACTTCATCAAGCTTTGTGATGGCCGCTATTTCATCACTATCATCCAGGCGGATTAATTTAACACCCTGTGTTGCTCTTCCCGCCTCTCTTATATCCACAATCCCTGTTCTGATGGTAACGCCGCTTTTACAGGTGATCATCAAATCCTCACTCTCCTTCACTTCCAGCATACCCACTAGTGAGCCGGTTTTTTCTGTTACGTTAATTGTTTTAACACCCTTGCCACCCCTATTCGTAATCCGGTATTCGTCAACCTGAGTTCTTTTGCCAAATCCCTTTTCACTCACTACCAGGACGGTTTTGGTTTTGTCCTCTTTTTTGACACATATCATGCCAATCACCTCATCTTTTTCATCATCAACTTCAATGCCAGCAACGCCTATCGCTCCCCTTCCTGTTGGCCGAACTTTGTCTTCAGGAAAACGTATGGCCCTGCCACTTTTAACAGCCATCATAATTTCATTAGTACCATCCGTTAGTTTTGCCTCAAGTAATTCGTCTCCTTCAAGGATGGTGACAGCATTAACACCATTTTGCCTGGGACGGCTAAACTCTTCCAAAGAAGTTTTTTTAATGATTCCTCTCTTGGTGCAAAGTATAATGAAATGGGAATTTACAAACTCTTTGTCTTCAAGGCTTTTAATATCTATAATTGCGCGTATCTTATCATCAGAAGGTATCTGGATAAGGTTTTGTATGGCCCGGCCCTTACTGGTTTTGTCTCCCTCAGGAATTTCATACACTTTAAGCCAAAAGCACCTTCCTTTTTCCGTAAAAAATAACATGCTGTGATGGGTAGAAGCAACAAACAAATGTTCTATCCAGTCTTCCAGTCTTGTTTTGCCACCGCTGGAGCCTCTTCCACCCCTACGCTGCTGGCGGTACTCTACCTGTGAAGTTCGTTTGATATAGCCCAGGTGTGAAATAGTAATCACAACACTTTCTTCTTCGATCAGGTCTAAAATGTTAACGTCATCAGCCAGGTAGGTAATTTCAGTTTTTCTTTCATCGCCAAACCGGTTTTTAATATCCTGAAGCTCATCTTTAATAATCTGAAACCTCATTCCTTCGTCGCCCAATATAGCTTTCAATTTTGCAATTGTTTTCATTAATTCCGCGTGCTCTTCACGGATTTTATCTCTCTCCATCCCTGTTAACCGCTGGAGGCGGAGTTCAAGCACCGCCTTTGCCTGTATCTCAGTCATGCCGAAATTGCTCATCAGCCCTTCCCTTGCAATTTCAGGGTTGGAAGAGTTTCGTATCAAACTGATCACTTCATCCAGATGATCTAACGCAATCAGATAGCCTTCCAATACATGTGCCTTCTTCTCTGCTTCTCTTAACTCATACTGCGTGCGCCTGATTACCACTTCATGTCTGAAACTAACAAATTCACTGATCATGTCTTTCAGGTTCAGTGTCCTGGGCCGACCCTTAACCAGTGCTACGTTATTGATGCCGTAAGAAATTTGAAGTTCAGTATATTTAAAGAGCTGGTTTATGATAACGGATGCCACCACGTCGCGTTTCAGATCTATAACTATGCGTGTGCCTTCTTTCTGATTAGATTCATTATTAACATGTGCGATGCCTTCAATGATCTTCTCATTTACCAGTTGACCGATCCTGTCGCACATCGCATCACGGTTCACCTGGTAAGGAGTTTCGGTAATAATGATTTGCTCGCGGCCGCTTGTTTTTGTGTCTACATGTACTTTGCCTCTCAAAATAACACGGCCACGGCCGGTATGCATAGCTTGCCTTACACCTTCCATTCCCCAGATCAATCCTCCGGTAGGAAAATCAGGTGCTTTCACATGCTTAATAAGGTCTTCTATGGATATATCCTTATCCTCAATATAAGCGATACATCCATCAATTACTTCGCTCAGGTTATGCGGCATCATGTTGGTTGCCATGCCTACAGCAATACCACTTGATCCGTTCACGAGTAAATTAGGCAGGCGCGAAGGAAGTACAACAGGTTCTTCCAGTGAATCATCGAAGTTGGATTGAAAATCTATGGTGTCTTTGTCAATATCTTCAAGCATGCTTTCTGCACGGCGATGTAAACGGGCTTCGGTGTATCTCATCGCTGCCGGGCCATCTCCATCCTGTGAACCGTAATTTCCCTGGCCATCTACAAGGGTATAACGCATGCTCCATTCCTGGGCCAGACGAACCATTGTATCATAAATAGATTTGTCGCCATGCGGATGGTATTTACCCATTACTTCGCCTACAATACGTGCGGATTTTTTATAAGGCTTGCTGCTGCTATTGCCCAGCTCGCGCATAGCATATAATACACGGCGATGCACAGGTTTTAGTCCATCGCGCACATCTGGTAAAGCACGGCCTACGATAACAGACATAGAGTAATCTATGTAAGCCGTTTTCATCTGCTCTTCTATATTAATTTGTATAATCCGGTTGTTGTCTTCTGTTTCTTCCGGAACTAAATTCTCTGCCATAATTGAAATGAAATTTTAAACTAATGATACCATTGTCTAAGCAGGCGAAGTTATCGCATTTACGCTGTAAAACCGCATGGAAACGAGCTAAAGCGATGTTGAATTATCCACTAATTTGCATAAAGACAATATTTCACATCAGTGTAACATTATGCGTACACTGAAGCATTATATATCAGTCTTTATGAACAGTTTATAAGCACGAAGAAAAGCTAAGTTAAAAAATTCCTAACAGGCTCAGTCACTGTCCTTAAAGTGGGCATTTTTCCACATTTTTGCAATTGGCATAAAGTTGGGTTAAAAACTTTATTATTTCTTTTAATAGATGGTTTGCAGTACCAAGCCTGTTTTCAATTCGTACCTTATGGCATTATTGACAGATGTAGCGAAACCAGG
>CAXTDO010000162.1:0-2781 GCA_964242315.1 uncultured Flavihumibacter sp. | reverse complement strand
GGCATACACAGGGTTCTGTTAATGCTGAAAAGCATTTAATATGTATTGGTTAGGGCACTTTAAGTTACTTCTGATAAAACCTTGATTTAAAAGAAATGATATCTATTCCAAATCGCTATGTTATTCGCATACTTGCCGGCTCTCAGCCGGCATTTTAGTTATGATGTATCGTTGTCCTATCTTTGAATATGACCAAACATGTCATTCTTTTTGGTGCTGGGAAATCTGCATCCTACCTCATTAGATACCTTTCAACGGAATGTGCTGTCAATAATTGGAGATTTACAGTTGCCGACAACAACATTTTATTGGCACAGTCAAAAGTAGGATCATCTCTGTGCGCAGAAGCAAGGCAGGTTCAGGTAGAAAGTCGCGAACAGCGTTCCGGCCTCATCCGGGAAGGCGATCTGATAATCTCGTTGCTTCCTCCATCTTTACATTTCTTAGTGGCTTCCGACTGTTTGACGTATGGCAAAGATTTACTTACCGCTTCATATCTTGATGAAAGATTGAAGTCACTTGCCACTGCCATAAAAGATAAAGGTCTGTTATTCCTTTGTGAAATGGGTCTGGATCCTGGTATCGATCACATGAGTGCGATGCGTTTGGTAAACGGGATTAAAGCGCAGGGAGGTAAGATCAGTTCCTTTAAATCGCATTGTGGTGGCCTGCTGGCACCGGAAAGTGATGATAATCCATGGCACTATAAAATAAGCTGGAATCCAAAAAATATAGTGATGGCCGGATCTTCAGGAGCAGTATTCAGGGAGGATAATTTGCTCAGGCAGATTACTTACAACGAGCTATTTGGTGAATGTAAAGAAATTGAAGTAAAGGGCGTTGGTAAACTTGGCTACTATCCTAACAGAGATTCCATTTCTTATATGGATTTATATGACCTTCAGGATGCAACTACTTTCGTACGTACAACTTTCCGGCACCCGGCCTTTTGCAAAGCCTGGAATAGTATAGTGAATGCAGGATTAACCAATGACACGATAATTGTTAATTCGCCCGGAAGAACATTTAAAGAATGGGCTGCAACTTCAATACCTTTTGATAAAGTGAACGATCATCAATTTAAATATCTTGGACTTTTTGATGAGCAAATTATTCCTCATCATTTACAAACTTCAGCGGATATACTTCAGCACCTTCTTGAAAAAAAACTGATGATGCAACATTCGGATAAAGACATGATTGTAATGTTACATGAAATAGAATTTTATCTTGACAGTATATTTCATAAAACCAACAGCCTGCTCCTTCTCAAGGGCGAAGATAGTACTTACACAGCTATGGCAAAAACAGTCGGGTTGCCGTTGGGTATTGCAGCCAGCCTTATTTTACAGGAAAAGTTGTTACTAACGGGATTGCATATCCCAGTGATGCCTGCCATTTATGATCCGGTGTTAAAAGAACTGGAAAGACATGGTATAAGCTTCGAAGAAATGATTGAGGAGTGAGGGCAGCGCTGGCACAAATTATCATTACACACTTAGCAGGTTTAAAAGATCTTTGATTCCCTCTGTGGCAGGCTTTTCTATGCTGGTAATGTTACTCATTGAAACCGTGTAAGGAATACGTTTGTCTATTATAAAAGCAGGTATGTTCCGTGGCGCGTAGTGTATCAGGCTGGCAGCGGGGTATACAACCAGTGAGGTTCCGGCAATAACAAATATGTCGGCCTTTCTTACTATATTGATAGCTGCAGGCATCATAGGAACCTCTTCTTCAAACCAGACTATATGCGGCCGAAGCTGTGCTTCATCTTCAGCCTTATCTCCTAATTTTATATCCCGGATGATATCATAAACACGTGCTTCGTTTTTTTCACTCCGCATTTTTAACATCTGTCCATGAAGGTGTACCACATTTGAAGAACCTGCCCTTTCGTGCAAATCATCGATGTTTTGTGTGATAATAGTTACTTCATAATCTTTTTCCAATGTTGCGAATCCGTAGTGAGCGGCATTAGGCTGAGCCGCCAACACGTTCATACGGCGTGCATTATAAAAATCAAGAACAAGTTGAGGATTTCTTTTCCATGCTCCCGGTGTGGCAACATCTCCTACATCGTGCCCTTCCCACAAACCATCGCTATCGCGAAACGTTCTTAAGCCGCTTTCAGCGCTAACTCCGGCTCCGGTTAGAACTACCAGTCTTTTTTTCATCAGAAAAAGTAATTAATTGTTAGTGGTTAGTGGTTAATCGATGTCGTTGAATTAGGAAGTTTCTAGTGTTTTATGTTTGAATATGCATTTTGGTTAAGATTCTTTGTGTCCTTTGTGAATTACCTTCGTACCCCTTGTGTTTAAATGTAGTCTATGAATTACAGGATTCTTTTAACCACAAAGGGCACAAAGGTAATTCACAAAGGATACCTATTACAAGGCCTAATCCTAATTCAACGACATTGAATTGTTAATGATTAGTTGTAAATAATGATAAAACTTAATCGAAGACTTCAAGTAATACAATGAACAATTTACCATTAACAACTAACAATTAACTCTTCTCCCCTGCCATCTCCAAAATAATTGTCCACTCGTCGTTGGTTACCGGTTGCACTGATAGCCTTCCTAACCTAACAAGTGCCATTTCCGAAAGTCTTTTGTCGTTTTTGATTTTTGCTAATGGTACTGAATTTTTTAACCGGCGCACCGGCTTTAAATCAACAGCTACCCAATTGGTGTCGTCTGTAGACGGGTCCTGATAAAATTCTTTCACAACTTTGGCAATACCTACTATTTCCACTCCCTCGTTGCTATGATAATAAAA
>CAXTDO010000161.1:0-9591 GCA_964242315.1 uncultured Flavihumibacter sp. | reverse complement strand
GATTTAACTCGATATACTGCGCTAAAAAAAATAACGGGAAGGTGCTTACTTACGAAGGCAACCCTAACATGATTCCGCTCATCCGTAAAAACATGGCGAAGAACAATGCCGATTTCACATTAAAGAATGAGATCGTGATTTCTAAAAATTTCCAAAACAAAAGCGTATCCTTTAATATAGTAGAAGACTTCTGGTCGTCTTCCTCAAAGTCAATAAATGCCAACATCATAAAAAAGGTGGATGTGCCCACTACCGATATACATATTATTGTAAGAGATCATAAACCCACCTATCTTGTTATGGACATTGAAGGTGGCGAAGAAGATCTTTTTGATAATTGTGACTGGCTCGATAATTCCACCATTAATAAAATAATGATTGAACTTCATGCAGATATTATCGGGGAAAAGAAATGCTTTATGGTAATGAATAACATTGTGCAAAAAGGGTTCAATATGCTTTTTGATGGTTCACCTAAGAATGTGGTGTACTTCCATAAATGAGCGGTAATTCGATGTGTTTTTTTAACCACAGCGGAAAAGCCGGAATTTCAAATATTTTATTGCTGGCCCATAAAATCAATCACCAGCACCTTATCCAGGTATGGCTTTAAAATGTTTCCAAACTCCTTATGTGCCGGATGAATGAGGTATGCATCTCTGTCTGCAGCATTCCTGAAAGCAACGAGGAAGCAATGCGTGAAACCCTGCGCCAGATTTTCAGGACTGATATTCGTTCCCCATTCGTAGCTCACCATTGATGGTATCTTTCCGGGCAGCGCTGAAAAAGCCTGCTGTACCTGCGTTACCTGGGCGGGAGTAGCCGCATCTTTGAATTTAAATAATACTACATGTCTTAGAAAGCTGGCTGATGCTTGTTGCTGATTCATAGATGCTGGCTTGTTGTTTGGCTGGCTCAGTGCTCTGGTATTAAAAGCACCTGATAATAGGGTTGTCAGGGAAATAAAAATAAATAATTTCATCTTTAAATATAAGTTGCCGCTAATGTAATCTTTTCCTGCCTATTTATATTGATTAAGAAAAGCCGGCGCAGTTCTTCATAATATTAGTTTGCTGTGGGAAAATAAACAAATAAATTTGTCCGCCAATGTGGCCAGATAAAATCTTCCGTATGCAGCAGCCTTATAATCAGTTCAGAGCTATGCTGGCTATCACTAAGGCCAGCTTTACCTCTATTTTCAGAAGTCCTTCTGCCGTTGTGTTTAGTTTCGCTTTTCCGCTGATCTTTATATTGGTATTTGGATTCGTAGGCGGTGGCGGAGGATTGTCATTAAAAATCAGTCTTGACAGCAACTCCGACACCCTGAATCCGGTGTACCGGGCGATGCGACAAGTGAGCGGGTTAACAATAAGCAGGAAGCCCGAAAAAGACATTAACGAAGACCTTGAAAAAGGCAGGTTAACCGCTGTAGTAAAGTTTCGCAAAAATGTACAATCGTCACCGGCATATGTGGTAGATATCAAAACATCTGATGCGGTTAATCCACAAAACATACAGGTGCTGAAATCGCTGCTTAATGGGATCATTAGTGGTATCGACAAAAACTTATATCCAGATGCCAGCACCGTTGCTGCCGTTAATGGGAATGTGCAGAAAGTTAAAGGCAGGGCTTACACCACCATTGATTTTATTCTCCCTGGTCAGTTAGGTTTTTCGTTGTTAAGCGCAGGAGTTTTCGGAGTGGCGTTTATATTTTTTAACCTTCGCCAGACATTGGTATTGAAAAGGTTTTTTGCAACGCCTATCAACAGAAGCTATATCGTTTTAGGAGAAGCTTTAAGCCGGATCTTATTTCAACTGATTACTGCTATTACCATCCTGCTGATAGGCCACTTTATTTTTAATTTTACCCTGGTACATGGATGGATTACCTTCCTGGAATTATTATTTCTGAGCTTTCTCGGGCTGATGGTTTTTATGGGATTTGGATTTATAGTAAGCGGACTTTCAAAAAACGAAAGTTCTATTCCGCCCTTTGCAAATCTTATTACGCTCCCGCAATTTTTATTATCGGGCACTTTTTTCACTATTGATGCTTTTCCTTCCTGGCTGCAGCCCATTTGCAGGGTGCTGCCACTAACACATTTAAATAATGCGATGCGCAACGTGGCTTTTGAAGGTGCACATCTTACCGATTGCGGAACGCAGATTGGTATATTATCACTGTGGGGACTGGCCGCTTATGCGGTAGCGATAAAGGTTTTCCGATGGGAGTAGCAGAATTTTCAGGATTAGAAATTATTTACAAAATTTTGCATCGAAATTTTGTAAATAATTTCTAATCCTGAAAATTCTGCTTCAAAAAAATTTATCACGTTATCATGAAATTCGTTAAACTATTTATCATAAGTACCGTTGTATTAGCGTTGTTACTTACGGCCTTCTCTTCGTTGCTGCCTTCTAAAGTGCGCATTTCACGAGCCGTTGACATTATGGATTCTCCTGCCAACATACTGAAGAAAATCAGCAACATGAAAGAATGGGAGCAATGGAATGAATATGTTAAAGCAATAAAAATTAAGAGTGTAGCAGAAGATAGCATTTATTCAGATGTATTATCTATCTCCATTGTATCATCAGATAATGCCTCCGTTAAAACAAACTGGCGGCAGGAAAACAGGAATTCATTTCCGGGAATTTTTAATCTGGTTTCAAGCCAATCTCAAACCACTGTTCAATGGTATTTTGAATTTTCAATCAAATGGTATCCGTGGGAAAAATTCGGAAGTATCATTTACGATAAACAACTTGGGCCGCAGATGGAAAAATCTTTGCAAAACCTTAAGCAAATGCTGGAAAAAGCACCGTAATTTGCCGCATTATTTAAAAGTATTAAAAACTTTGTTATGAAAAGATTGCTTTTGTTATCTTCCGTTTTGTTTGCAGGCCTGGTTGGCTTTTCTCAAAATCCACCTGCCAGTCCGAGAGTCACCGCCGAAGGAAAAGGTGTTAAAGTTGAATATGGGCAGCCCTCAAAAAAAGGCAGGGAAATTTTTGGCGGCCTTCAGAAGTATGGTCAGGTATGGAGAGCGGGAGCCAACACGGTTACCGAAGTTACATTTAGTAAAGATGCTACCTTCGCCGGTAAGCCTGTTAAAGCCGGTAAATATTCGTTCTGGATTATTCCAAATGAAAAAGAGTGGACCATTATCTTAAACAGTAATGTAGGCTTTTGGGGAACGGAGTACGAAAAGAATAAAGATAAGGATTACCTGAAGGTAAACGTTCCTATCAAAAAACTTTCCCAGGTAGTAGAGAAACTCACTTACACATTTTCAGGCTCTGACATGAACGTACAGTGGGATCAGACAGGTGTTACTATCCCTATAAAAGTTAGCTAACGAGCATAATTTAAATTGAATCTGCAAAGCTCCCGGAGTATTTCCGGGAGCTTTTTTTATACTTAAAATACAAGATCTGGAAAATTATAACTTCTATTAACTAATATAATGTCGTAAATATTTCTATAAGTTTATTAGATCGAGCATAGAAACTTACCCCTAATTACAAAAGAAACACTTTAAGCAATCCTTAACATATATTTTATCTGGATACATTTATATCGGATCAGAAGAATCTATAACTGTTGATCGGTCAATCTGAAAATCTCCAATCTTCTATCACATTAACAATTCAGCTATGAAAAAATTATTTACTCCATTGATTTTCGTGTGTTTCTTTTCGTTAGTAAGCAAAGCGCAGGTGGGTATCGGCATCGCCACACCCGATGCAAGTGCGCAGTTACACGTTGAGTCAACCAGTAAAGGAATTCTCATTCCCAGAACTACACTGGTAACAAACGTTGCCAGTCCTGCAAATGGTTTGTTGGTTTATCAAACCGGAGGTACACCGGGCTTCTATTTTAATAAGGGTACTGCAAGTGAACCAGACTGGACATTACTGCTTGGCGGAGCGGGTATTATAACAACCACTCATATTCTTGATAATACAATTTTAGATGCAGATATCAGTGCAACCGCGGCTATAAACTATTCAAAGTTAAGTCTTACTGGTAAAATAGTGAATCAGGATATCGTGGCTAGTGCTATAACCACGTCTAAAGTTGCCAATGGAACTGTTACCACCAGTAAAATGGCAGACAGTGCTATCAGCGGATTAAAGTTATTAAGTTATGCGGTAACGCACCAGCATATTAAGGACCAGGCCGTTTACATGGCTAAAATTAACCCGGAAAATGCAACTGCAGATATGGTTGTTGGTTTCGACGGAACAAGAGTCAAATGGATGTATCCGGCTTTTACTTTTACCGGAGTAGAGGTGTTAGATGCTACCTCTTGCAACCCATGCTCATTTGCTGTTACGGATCCCAACGTAAGGTCTATAATCATTGACGGCTCCTATAATGTGGGTGAAACGGCAAGAGACCTAAGCAACGTTACCATCAACCTTACTATTCCTGCAGCGAGCGCTTACTCCAATGGAAGCCAGCTTTCTATCGGTGTGAATAATTACAGTGCTGCGCCGGCTGCTTTAAACGTTATATCGCCTTCTTCAACAATGGCAGGCTTTAATTCTACTACCGCAAATGCAAAAATGACCTCGGGTGCACCTATCAAAACAACCGGAGGTACATTGATTTCTCACGGTTCATCTAACAAATGGTTCAGGCCTGTAGAATAATCATCATGGTAACTATTAACCGGCGATTCATTCGGATATTTAAAAAGTTCTTAACTCCGGTGTATCAGATAAATAACCTTTCTATGAAAAAAATTTATTTTCTAATATGGCTTTCATCTCATGTTATATTGGTACATGCCCAGGTTTCGGTAGGCAGTAGCCCAATGTATATCCTAAACGGCACCACATTCAGCACCGAAGGGCTTGAATTAATACCTTCGGTAAATACTACTATTGCTACCAATCAAATTCAGCTAACAACATCTGTCGTAAATGGTACGCCCCGCCAGAGCATTCAACGGGTGTATGTTATTGATAGCACTTTATCTTATGCCGGTACCATCAGGCTTCATTATGTAATGGATGAATTAAATGGCAACAGTGAGCCATCGCTCACTTTACAATATGCACGCAATGGCAATTGGTATGAATTGGGCGGCACGGCGAATACAACCGATAAATATGTTTCTTTTGTAACACCCAGTCCGCTCCAATTCAGCAAAATGACGGCAGCCGAAACGCTTACTGCGCTTCCATTAGTAGCTAACACCTTTGTGGGCGTATTACGCACTGGCAATGTAGTACTGGAGTGGAAGATAAGCAACAACAATCTTTACAAAGGATTTCAGCTTGAAAAATCAAACAGTAACGGACAATGGACGGTAGCAGGCTATATTCAATCGTTTGCTTCAACTTTGGAAAGTCAGCTATATTCGTATCTCGACAACGACCTGAAATTTGAAAAGAGACTGTATCGCTTGCGTATGGATCTTAAAAGCGGCGGACAATCTTACAGTAATATTATTTCCATATCAAATAAAACGATCAATGATAAGGTCAGCATCGTTCCAACAGTTGATGGTCTGGATATTCATTTCACAGATAAGTTGCCAAAGCAATTGAATATGTTCAGCCAGAATGGACAGTTAATGTATAAATCACAACAATCAAGTGCCATTTATCATATAAAGCTGCCAATAGGCATTTACCAGCTTCAATATAATATCGATGGAGTTGTTTATACCAAACAGGTTTTTGCAAGATAAGGTCACTCAACTTAGTTTTCTAAGCAGTCAGGTTACGCCCTGGCTGCTTTTTTTTGAGCAGGATTTTCAAGATTGAAAATTATTTACAAAATTTTGCATCGAAATTTTGTAAATAATTTTTTAATTCTGAAAATCCTGCTTAAAGAACAGCGTTTATTCATAATTTACCGCCTTATAATAAATGTATTCTATCCATTTGTAACCAAAACCAGTACCATGAAGATGTATGTTCCTCAATGGCTACGCCATCGCAGACCAATTGTTCTGTTTCTGTTGGCGCAATTTTTAACCGTAATTTCAATAGCCCAGGTAAAAGTCACCGGTAGAATTACAGGTCCTGACGGCGCCGCTTTACCCGGCATCTCTGTAGCGATCCGTAACACTAATGCCGGCACGGCCACGGATGTTAACGGTAACTATACCCTCTCTTCAGACATCAAACCAGGTAATTACCAAATCGTGTTTTCGGGTATCGGCTTTAAAAGCTATGAATCGGCCCTAAAAGTAAACACGAATTCAAATTATACCATCAATGCTGCAATGACTTCGGATGCATTAGGTCTTGATGAAGTAATTGTTACAGGTACATCACAAGGCACCACAAGGAGGCAACTGGGAAGTTATATCAGTACCGTAAAAGGGGATGAACTGACCAAAGGCGCCACAGGCAATGTTCTTGCAGCATTACAAGGCAAAACTGCCGGCGCTCAGATCATCCAGAATTCAGGTGACCCCGGCGGTGGAATTTCTGTAAGGCTTCGTGGGATCAGCTCAGTGAACAGTTCTTCCGAGCCCTTGTATATTGTTGACGGCGTAATCGTAAACAATGCCACTACGCGCGTAACCAATACCTCCGGAAATTACGACGGCTCTAATTTTGTAGGTAACATCGGCCAGAACAGGCTTGCAGATATTAACCCTGCCGACATAGAACGCATAGAGGTACTAAACGGCGCTGCAGCCGCAGCAATCTATGGGTCACGCGCTAATGCAGGCGTAGTGCAGATCTTCACCAAAAGAGGAGCAAGCGGCGCCCCGGTGGTTAGTTTTTCCACCAACATCATGGTCAACGACCTGAGAAAAAAAGTGGGTGTTAATAATGCACCTGTAAAATTCGGCGGCTCTCCCGATGTGTTTACGCAGGATATTATTACTACTGTTGGCACACCGGCTGCCCTTGTTACCACTACATCCCCGGTACAGCGGTACGATTACCAGGATTATATCTTTCACACTGGCCTGGGCACAGACAACAACGCTTCTGTTAGCGGCGGTACCGATAAAACCAAATATTATGTCTCCGGTTCTTACTTCTTCAACCAGGGTATTGTTAGAAATACCGATTTCAGGCGTTACAGCTTTCGCAGTAATATCGATCAGATAATTAATGACAAATTGAGCTTTACCATCGGCCTGAATTATGTTAACAGCGCTTCCAATGAAAAGCCAGATGGGAATTCATTCTTCTCCCCACTGAACTCCATCAATATCCTTGGCAACTTTCATGATATTTTTACGCGTGATGCCTTAGGTAATATAAAAGCGGTTGGTGAGCGCCAGCGTATCAATCCCGTGTCTGTAATTGAAGACATCAAACAAAGAGAAGAAACAAACAGGGTAATAGCCAATGCCGGATTAAAATGGAAACCAATTAAAAATCTGAGCCTTGATTATACTTTAGGCATCGACAATTATTCGCAAAATGGTAAAACCTATATTCCTCCATTTGCGTATGCCGCCAATACCGCTTTTTATGGTGGCGGATTAACACTTGATCCCACCCAGAACGGTTACTCAAGTACGGCAAACAGTACCTACTTCCAGATCAACCATGAGATCAATGCCACTTACCAGGTAAATATTTCTGCTAACCTGGCTTCCACTTCTCAAATAGGGTATTCACTTCAATACGAAAAAAGCAGCTACATGCTTTTACAGGGTCGTGGATTAGCACCACTGATTGAAACCGTCACCGGCGCCAGTACCAGACTGGACCCGGCTGATGCAAGGGGCGAGCTTTCCATTTCAGGAGCTTATTTTCAGCAGAATTTTAAATATAAAAATCAGTTCTTTGTTACCGGTGCGGTGAGGGTGGATGGTTCCTCGGTATTCGGTAAGGACCAGCGTAACCAGGTGTATCTTAAAGGCAGCGGCAGCTATGTATTGTCAGGCACCGATTTATGGACTGGTTCCTCTCTTGCAAACTGGTGGGACCTGTTCAAGCTAAGAGTTGCCTATGGTCAATCAGGAAACCTTACCGGCATCGGTCCTTACGACCGTTTTAACGGGTATTCCAGTATCGCGTTCCTGGGAAAGACTTCCTTTTATTCCAGTTCCAGTCTGGCCAATACCAATGTACAACCGGAAAGACAGACGGAGTTGGAATTTGGTACTGACCTGGCGTTTTTTCAGAGCAGGGTTGGAGTACAATTTAATTACTACATTAAAAAAGTGGATCACCTGTTGATCAACCGGGTGATAGCGCCTACCACCGGTTTTTCCTCACTGCTCGACAACCTGGGATCACTCGAGAATAAAGGATACGAAGTAGTGCTGAACCTGGTTCCGGTTAAAGGAAAGGATTTTAACTGGAACCTCACCGGCATCTACAATCATAACCGGAACAAAGCAGTGCGTATCGGTCAGGCATTAACGTTAATCAGCACCAACGCAGGCGCACCGGTGGCAATACTTGAAGGACAGCCAATCGGTATCTTTTACGGTACATTTTTCTCCAGGGATGCCGGCGGCAACCAGTTAAAAAATGCCTCAGGTATTCCCTTGACGGAACTGGGTATTCAGAATAGTCCCTTGTCGTATACGGCTCAAAAAAATGCTGCCGGATTGCCGTCGGGTTCCGTGTTAAGAAAAGTGGTGGGAGATCCTAATCCTGATTATACAGCGAGTTTAGTAAATGAGTTTTCTTATAAAAAGCTCAACCTCCGTGTTCAACTGGATGCGGTACAGGGAGTAGACGTATGGAATGCCGACTGGCGCACCCGCCAGGGAGTTGGAAACGGAAAAGTTGCCGAACAGGAAGACAAAGGCGAAGTGCCCCGTGGCTTTGTGGCAGGTAATTATAATATTGAAGAATGGAGGATTGATGACGGTTCTTTTGTAAAGCTACGCGAAGTCTCGCTCGGCTATAGCTTTGGAAAGATCAAAAATGTTTTCAGTGCCCTTTCTGTGTCGCTAAGCGGAAGAAACCTGATCTCATGGGATAAATACAAAGGGTATGACCCGGAAGTAAATGCCGGCGGCCAAAGCACGGTGTGGCGTGGAATTGATTTCGGCGCAGTGCCAGTTCCAAGAACATTCGCTTTTGGCATCCAGGCAAAATTCTAACTTAAAATATTTAAAATATGTTGCGTTATCTATCAAAGTATCTGGCTGTAATAACACTCACAGCCGGCGCGTTTTCTATCTTGTCCTGTAAAAAAGACTTTTTTGATCCTTCGAAGGCGCCTGAAGATCCGCTGTTTACCAGCTCGGCAGGCATAACAGGCGTAAGCACCGGCCTGCAGCGGGTGTATTCCCTGGGCAGGGCAAGCTCGCTATATAATATCATCACTGCCAATGGACTTGTTACGCATGAAATTACCCTGCTGAACCAGGGAAACCTGCCTGAAGCACAGTTGAGTACCGGCGCCAAAGCTGTTGACGGAACCAATACCATATTGGCCGGACTGTGGACGAGCAGCAATAAGATCATATACGACGCCAATAAGGTGATCCAGGCTTCAGCCAATTTATCTGATAAAGGATACGCCAGCGGCCTTGTCGGGCATGCGACGATTTTTAAGGCGCTCTCGCTGGGAGCGATGTCTATGTTCTGGGAAAAAGTTCCGGCAAATAACGGCACGAACGTAAGTTTTATAAACCG
>CAXTDO010000160.1:0-9609 GCA_964242315.1 uncultured Flavihumibacter sp. | reverse complement strand
ATTAATTCAGATGTTTGTGATATGAAGCCAGACTGTGCAACGCTGGCGCCTGTCAAATCTATCGCCGTAACCTTATCGAGGTTTGCACCGATAAATCTTAAGGTGTCTCCAATGCGCGCGCCTGTAGGGCCGAAACTCAGTAGCTGCACCACACCGGAATTTACAGCCTCATCTTTTTTGCATGCGGCGATCATTATCATAACGCATCCTAATGATAACAACAGCTTATTAAATGTTTTGATCATGAAATTTATTTTATGGTTGGTTGTTTAAGCCTGTTCTTATTTTAAAAAAGGAGGGAACGACCTGTGAAGTTTCTAAAAACCTCACAGGTCTTGAATACAAGGTTTTTCCTTCTCTCAAGACCTGTGAGGTTTTTGGAAACCTCACAGGTCGTTCCCTCCTTTTTGAGTACCTTATTTCGGAAGCACCTTCGGCACGACTCTAAAGTTATCAAAAGATATATCTGCATCAAGATCGCCGCCGCCGTGGAATAATAACCTGGTGTAGTAGCCGTTAGGACTAACCGTTAATGGCGTTCCGTAGCTTGCAGCAATTTCCTCAAATGGTATTATCACGGTTTGCCACTGGCCTTTGGTATCATAGGGTGGATTCCATTTGTAGCTGTCGTTATTAAAGTCTTTGCTTAAGCCCACATTAATTTTCAGCAAATTGGAAGTATAAGGTTTCAGGGTATTTACTTCAAATTTCAGGTTGTAATCAGAAGGCTTAAGGATGGCTTCATCAGGTACGTTTTTGCTGATCGGCCCCATAGCATCGGGTGGCCCGCCGGCTACCTCATTCCACGACCAGGCGCCAATGGATTTTTTGAAACGTATGTAGTTCCCATTTATGGCAGGAGGATCTGAGGGGCCGGGGTTGGTTACCACGTAAGAGGCATTCCACCAGCCGGTGAACGGATCGCTGCTGAGAAAAATGTTCCTGTTGTCCCTGAACCAAGAATTAGATTTTGTAACACCAAAATTGGTTGCTACGGTAACCTGGCCCGGCAGTGCACCCGCGGGTACCCGCACCTGAATATTTTTATCCTCTACCTTAACCAATTCTCCTTTCACGCCGCCGGCAAAAGTTACTGTTAAAGGCATGTAAAAGAAATCGCCTCTTATTGTAGCAACATTTCCTGTAAGCACATATTCAGAAACCATACTGCTCACCGTTGGCTCGCTGATCTGTACTTTAAAGTCGTACAGCAGTGTCTTACCATCGGCGAAGATGATCTTTATCTTATTGGTGATCTCCTTCGGAATCGGGCTGGGTACGCTCACTAAAATAGACGTGCTGGTAATATAAGTAGGTGTTAAAGACGCCTTCTGATCATTGAACCAGATTTCGGTTGCATCCTGCAGGTTCTCACCAATAATGGCGATTAGCCTGCCCTGGCTTGCTCCCACCAACAATGAATCTGCAGATAGCGGGCTCGGAATGCGGACGTACAGTATACGAGGCTCACCATTATTTGGAAGCGCATCTTTTTTACAGGAAGTGAACACACCTGCCGTGACGATAACCAAAGCAAAAAGCAGGAATATTTTATGAATAGATTTCATATGAAAAACATTTCTTTTAAAAAAATAATAAACTTAATAATCTACGGCAGGTTTTTGAAGGTTCGGTGCCTGGCTCAGTTCGGCAGATGGAATAGGCAGTAAAAAGTTTCCGCTATTGGCATTGATTTTCCTGTCGGTAGTTGCCCAGGCAGTTTTTTTAAAGGTCCATGATGTTGGATTAGGGAATACATCAGGAGCGGTGAAGAAGAGCCCCCTATCCTGCTCATTTAATATGGCATACGCTTTTGCGGGATTGTAGTAATGAAGGCTTACCAGGTCGTACCATGCCATTCCTTCTATTGCAAACTCAACGATACGTTCTTTAAAAATAGCATCTGCGGTAAGCGGAAGAATATATTGAGGAAGCCCCGCACGCATATGTACTTTATTGAAATACTCTAAGGCAGTCGCATCAGTAGTGGAAGCATTATTTCCCAAGGCAGCTTCAGCATAGACAAGGTACATTTCAGACAGCCGCATCATGTATGTGTCGTTTCCGTAATACTGCGAAGCAGCCTGTCCTCCTACATCCTCAGCTTTACCTGTTACATATTTTTTTATGTTGAGAAAATTATTATCCGAACCTGTAAAAGGATAAATTAACTTTTGCTTGCCACCGGGGATCGTTTGTGTGATCTCTGAGTAAGATGCACCCGGTAACATAAATGTAGCTTTCAATCGCTGGTCAAGCGTTCTGCCCCTAAGCAGCGTATCGCCCGATGCTTCTATTCCTTCGTATTGTTTCATCATCCACCAGGTAGCGCTTTTGTCTCCACCCCAACCATCACCGTTAGCAATGTCAGGACTATAAGCCAGGTAAGCAGGCGCGCTGTTTTGCGTACCCCATGCACCGGGAGAATATACCCATTGTAAAGAAAACAACGACTCCGCATTGTTATCATAAGGATATTTGAAAAGGTCTGCATAGTCTTTTAGTAAAGAGGCCGAACTGTTCTTTATCACCCTGTCTGCATAATACTTAGCGCTGTCTAAAAAAGACTGATCTCTTTTGCCGGAACCGTTGGAGGCAACACCTGCACGGGTAAGGTAAAACCTGGCCAACATTCCTTCGGCAGACCATTTACTAAGCCTGCCCGGCCTTAGCGCGGTTTCAGGAAGGTCGGCTGCAGCAGCGCGCATCTCGCGTGTAATAAATTTCCATACGCTTGAAACAGTATTCCTGCTGATGGTTGTATCCGATAGTAGCGTGAGGTTATTTTCAATGACGGGAACGTCGCCCCAGTTCATTACCAGAAAGCGGTAAGCAAGTGCTCTCATGAACCTTGCTTCAGCGATGGCAGTCTTTTTTGTTGCGGGAGTAACGCCGTCTCCAGCATATTTATTAATATTTTGAATAGCGAGGTTCGACTGTCCTACAACAATAAAGAAAGAGCGCCAGGAAGAGCCGTTTTCCGGTGTGTTGCCGGTTGTATTAAACAGCACATTGCCGCGGTCGTTATAGGCGGAGAAAGCGGTACCGGCGCGGAAGTCACCCAGATTATAAGATGCCTTGTCGTTGTAATCGAACCATACCTTGCTGTATAGCAAGCCTGTTGCAGCCAGCACCTGTTCGTCTGTTCTGTAGAAACTGGCATCTACAATGGCGTCGGTTGGCGGTTTTTCCAGGAAGTCTTTTTTACAACCTGATGTAATAATGATTGCCAGTAGGCAACCAACCAGGTAATTTAATTTTGTCATACAATTATTTTAAAAATTAACGCCTATGCTTAATGAGTAAATCGGGGTTAAAGGATAACGGCCAAAATCGAGGCCGATGGCCTGGTTAGTGGCGCTGGCATCCCGTCCTACATAAGATCCTACTTCAGGATCAAAGCCGGAGTAGCCGGTGAGGGTAGCAAGATTCTGAGCGCCGAAAGTTGCCCTAAGCCCTTTCACAATCTTTTGCCTTGAAATGAACTTAACCGGTACATTATACGACAAAGAAATATTTTTAAGTCTTATGAAAGATCCATCCTCCACCCACTTGCTTGTTGCACGTGTATAGTTGCCGTTGGGTCCGTAAGATATACGCGCTACATCAGTACCCGGATTTGCAAGTACCGGTTTACCGTCCTTATCCAGGATCGGCCTTGCGTAGTCCATGGTCTCTATCAAAAGGTTGCGACTTAAATTAATGTTGTTGGGATTGGTATTAACCTTAGCTATGTAATTATAGATATCATTTCCAAATGTGCCGGTAATGAGTATGCTAAGATCAAAATTCTTGTAGCTAAATGAATTGGTTAATCCGCCAAATAACTTCGGCCATGGATTACCGATATAAGTCTGGTCGTTAACATCAATGATACCGTCCGGCTTTCCGTTCGGGCCACTAATGTCCCTGAATTTAACATCACCCACCCATATGCCGTTCTGTTGTTCTGTTGGAAGCCTTTTGCCATTATTGTCAACCGGAACGGGGCTGCTGTTTATTTCATCAAGAGACTGGAACAGTCCGTCTTCTATATACCCGCGAAACAACCACGGAGCCTGTCCCACTGCAGATCGCTGCGTCCAGTCTGACAGCCACCAGGAGGTACGGTCTACAAAGGCAGCTTTGGAATAAAATTTTTCTATGGTAGTTTTAAAACCCGAAACGTTCAGGTTTGTTTCCCATTTGAAATCCTTATTAGTAATATTGGTGGAATTAATGGTAAATCCCCAGCCTTTATTTTTTAAGGTTCCCAGGTTTACAGTAGGAGAACTTACCGCTCCGGTGCCGTTTGTGCCCATGTACCAGGGTAGTGGATTTTCCATGAGCAGGTTATTGGTATTCTTTACATAATAGTCGAATTCAAGTGTTATTCTGTTATTGGCCAAACCGATATTCACACCAATATTATCTGTTTTTGTTTCTTCCCATTTTAAGCCGGGGTTACTGTAACGGGAAGGTAAAAATCCTGTACCGGTAGGCGTTGCGCCGGTGGATAACGGAGAATAAATGCCACCGCTTCCCTGGTTACCGGTGATACCGGTTTCGTACCTTAATTTTAATTCACTGATAAAAGGCACCTTGAAAAATTTTTCCTGCGACAATCTCCAGGCAGCCGATACCGATGGGAAAGTTCCCCATTTATTTTCGGCGCCGAAATTAGCGGAACCGTCACGGCGTACTGTTCCTGTCAGGATGTACCTGTTATCATAATTATAATTTATCCTTCCAAGATAAGACTCCATACCCCAGGTACCAGAACCGCCCGAGTTGCTGGATGTATTTGGATCGCCTGCGGAAAGGTCAAAAATATCATTGGTGAGGAAGCCTGTTCTTGTGGCTGCTACATTTTTCCAGTCAGACTCCTGTGCCTCATGACTGATCACCACATTGATATTGTGATTCTTGTACTGCTTTACGTACTCTAAAAGCTGGTTCCAGTTCCAATAGGTATTGGTTGAAGTTCCGTTGCTTAATGAGGCCGTTACGTTTCTTGCCCAGCCGATAGCGTAGGTTGGCTGATAGTTAGTTGAATTGGAATATCCAACGTTGGTATTAAAGGAAGACCGGAGTGCGAGACCTTTCATAATTGTAATGCCAAGATTTAAGCCTCCCAGAAACTGCCTTCTTACATAGTTATTCGTTCTCAAACTAGCGATAGCAATCGGATTTACCGGTGCGAACTGGTTGGCGCCATTGGTAATATCGCCACCACCCCAGGTGCCATCAACGTTTTTTACAGGCACCTGCGGTGTTAGCTGCAACGCATCTGAAATAACATTCTCCTGGCTTGAAGTAAGGTTTTCTTTGGTTTGATTAAAGCTCAGGTTAGCTCCAAGCGTAATCCAGTCCCTCGGTTTGTTGTCGAGATTCACCCTGAACCCATAGCGGTCAAAGCCTGAACCCAGTGCAACGCCTTCCTGCTTCAAATACTCGCCCGACATATAATATGTCGTTTTATCATTGCCACCGCTCATGCTGAGCTGGTGTTTGCTCATAGGCGCATTTTTGAACAGTTCTTTCTGCCAGTCGGTTCCCTTACCCAATAAAGACGGATCTAAAAATTCGCCGGGCGTAGTTCCGCCAGCCACTACATGAAATTCTTTCACCATTTGCGCGTATTGCTGGAGATCCATCACCTCCAGGCGTTTTGGCGGTGTTTGGATATTGTATTGAAAGCCATAAACAAACTTTGCATCGCCGGATTTACCACGCTTGGTAGTAATCAGCAACACTCCGTTGGTGGCTCTTGAACCATATATGGCCGTAGCGGAGGGACCTTGCAATACCTGTATATCTTCGATGTCGGCAGGGTTAAGGCCGGCTAATGGATTGGAGGAGCTTTGTCCGCCAAATGATATTGACTGACCCGGAACCTGCACCCCATCAATAACGTACAACGGCTCCGTGCTGCCGTTGATAGAGCTAACGCCTCTAATGTTTACGGAAATGCCACCACCCGGTTGACCGGAGTTCTGCGTGATGTACACGCCCGCCGATCTTCCCTGGATGGCTTGCTCTACTGTAGTGTTGATGGTTCTGTCGATTTCCTTTGCGGTAACCGTTGTTTGTGCGCTGGTGAGATTAGCCCGCTTTGCAGATCCATAGCCAATGACCACCACATCGCTGAGAGAACCGGCATTTGGAGTCAGAGAAATATTAATGGTGCTATTACCTCCAATCCTCACTTCCCTCGAATCCATACCTACATAGGTTATTACCAGCGTATTGCTGTTAGCAGGAACATTAATGGAAAACGCTCCTTCAGAATTAGAAGTAGTAACTATTTTGGTATTTTTTACTGTAACGGAAGCCCCGGAGAGAACGGCTCCTTTGTTATCCGCGATTGTGCCGGAAATTTTTCTTCCCTGGGCAAGGGAGGTGGTAATAGAAATGATACCAAGGAATACCAGGAGTATCCCCCTTATAGAAGATTTCATCATATAGCAGTAATTGTTTCGGCAAAACTATTTAATATTTCCAATTTCGATTATATATTTTTCTAACTGTTACTGGATTAAAGAATTGGTGAGTGATGGAGGTTTTTTTAACCGCAGAGGGCACAGAGGAGGAACCGCAGAGGGCACAGAGGAAACCCTCTGTGCCCTCTGCGGTTAAAAAAACTCGCAGCATATAAAGTTGCCGCTAGTTATAGATACACTTACTTCAATTGCGCATTTATACTTACTCATCAAAAAAGCTCAGCCAATTAACATAATCATCAAATTTAATACACGAAACTTCGTTTCCCTATATTGGTATGCCCGCGAAAACCTTAAATAAAAATGAATGGAAACAGCGGAGTTGTGAAGGGAGGTGCCTTTAGAACTATTTGCAAATGCAAGGATTCGCCTGAAAGTATATGGATGTTGCTGCTAACGTCTTTCTTACTCATCAGCATATGTCATATTCATGCCCAGTCACCAACTGATTACACCATACAAGCCAACATCATCTATCGTTTTACAAAGTATGTTGATTGGCCAGGTTCAAAAAAAACGGGAGATTTTGTAATTGGGGTAGTTGGTAGCCAGCTATTAGTTGACGAGTTAAAGACCTTCACTTCAAACAAGCTGGCCGGTCACCAGAAAATTGTGGTTAAAACGTTCTCAGCTTCTGCCGAGGTGTACCCTTGTCATATACTTTTTATCAGTGAGGAAGAAAGCAACAGTTTAAAAAAAATAGCAGTGCGAACCGCAGGTGATGCCGTATTACTTGTTTCGGAATCAGATGGACTTGCGTCAAAAGGGTCCTGTATCAATTTCGTAGTGGTCAATGAACATCTCAAGCTGGAAATAAATAAAAACAATATTGAAAAAAGAAATATGGGTATCGCATCAGAGCTGTTACAACTCGGCATCATTGTAAAATAAATTCTATAACCCTATGAAAAAACGTATCATCTATAAAGGAATTTATTTCAGCATAACATTTTTATGGGTCGTCAGTTGTTATGGGCAGGAAGGCAAGGATATACAGGAGACCTATGACAGCTTAAGTTTAAAGGATCTGCTAAATGTTAAAATTGTTTCTGTTTCAAAAAAAGCGGAATTATTATTTGACGCGCCGTTGTCAGCCACGGTACTCACAAAAGAAACAATCCGCAATTCAGGCGCTAACTCTATCATGGAAGCGTTACGGCTGGTACCCGGTATGATAGTAAGGGAACAAAGCAATGGCAATTACGATATTCATTTACGTGGAATGGACAACGTTCCGCCAAACGCACCATTCGATGGCAATTCTACTACCACCCTGGTAATGATAGATAACCGACCTATTTATAATTACCTGAAAGGAGGCACTTTCTGGGAAACCTTACCGGTAGATCTTAACGACGTGGAGAAAATTGAAGTGGTAAGAGGCCCGGCCGCAGCGCTGTATGGCCCTAACGCAGTAAGCGGCGTAATTAATATCATCACCCGGCAGCCTGTTAAAGACGGACTTTATCTGATTGCAAACGCCGGACAAGGAAGCTTTCAAACCTACATTAATAATGTATCGATCGGCTTCGCATCCAAAAAATGGAACTTCATTGCTTCAGGCAATTCCCAGCACAGAGATAGAACACAAATCTCGTATTTCGAATTTTACAGGGACCGCTATATTGAAAATCCTGAATATTTTGTGCGGCTGTTGGCAGATACGGTTTATAATATAAATGAAATGTATCCTGACCCTGGTCTGAGCATGCAGAAATACGCCGGCAATGTTTTTTTTAATTACCACCCTTCTGAAAATACTTCATTCAGTATTAAAAGCGGTATGCAGCATTCTTTTGGCCAGAGTGTTTCCACTGACAACGGTATCACACCTTTAACTACCGTACAGTCTGATAGTAAATACGTTGATCTCACCATTAACACACTGGGGTTAACAGGTCAGTTCGTGATAAATAATGGCACACAAAAATCTAATTTCAATCCGGGAAATAAATATGACTTTACAACCCTGGATGCAAATCTTGAATATAATTATACCCGCGGTAAGTTTTCATTAAAACCGGGGCTAAGCTACAGAAGCGCCATTTACGACGACACAAAGTATTCTGATATCATCAATAAAAGTGGCATCTTTAATGCCCGGGGACTCATCACCACCCAATCGGCATCACTAAGAGGCGAATATAAACTCATCAACGATAAATTGAGACTGGTTGCCGGTGTTGCCGCCAGTAAATTCAATTATCCGGATAGTACTTACTTATCTTACCAGTTTGCGGCAACGTACAAACTCAGTAAAAATCATCTGCTTCGGGCTGTTGTATCCAGGGCGCCCCGCTCTTCTACGATTTACGATACTTATATTGATCAAACGATTGCTTATTACCCTTCGGGGTATAAAAAGTATACCAGGTATGCCGTGGAAAATAACAAAAACCTTAAGCTTCTTACGGCAAGCATGGTTGAAGTTGGATATCGCGGCAAAATCACGCCGGCATTTACTTTCGACATAGAAATATTTGATATCAAATCCAGCAATTACAATACCCTTGTAAGTAACCGCACCTATCTCAAAATGGTCGGTTCGGATACATTACAGATAATACCTCTTACTCCTCTAAATCTCCCCCTTACTTTAAGGCAGGATGGAATCACCTTGTCATTACATTACAACTGGAGAAAACTTACTGTATCACCCTTTATCACCATCCAGCAATCAAGACTTAAAAATTATAGCGCTTTTAGTAATACCCCTGACGCCCCACCTTCTCTTATTCAACCTAATCCTACCGAAAATAATATTTATTCAGGAATGGGTTACTCGTCCATCCTCCGTAGTACCCCCGTGGCATTTGGCGGAGCCGACATGAATTATTTGATAACCCCAAAAATAAATTTCAATATAAGCGCGTATTACTACTGCAATCAAACTTATTATCATGCTACCAATGTGGTGTTTAACGACGGCATCAGGGGTATTGATCATATTAAAGCTAAGCTTATGCTCAACAGCACAATTAATTATGAGCCTGTAACGGGTTTGCACCTTTCATGCAGCGCAAGAAACATACTAAACGACAATTCCAGGGAATTTTTCAGGGCTGATGCAGTGCCCTTCATGTTGGCAGGCGGGATAAATTATGAATTCTGATAGTATGAATATAAG
>CAXTDO010000159.1:0-9641 GCA_964242315.1 uncultured Flavihumibacter sp. | reverse complement strand
TCTTTCTTCTTATCCTTCTTGTTTTTCTTTTCATCCTCTTTTTGCTGTTGCTTTTTCTTTTCCAGCAATGCTTTCTGCAGATTTTCCCTTGCTTCTTCATCTTTTCCATCCAGCTTCAGGGCATTTTTCCAGGCCTCAATGCTTTCATCCAGTTTTTGTTGTTTGCTGTAGGCAACACCCTTATTATAAAACGATTTCTCTTTAACCGGTTTTTCTTTTGTGTTGGCAATGGTAGATTCGAATGAATTGGTGGCCTCCTCGTATTGGTTGTTCCGAAACTGCGCATTACCCAGGTTGTAGTTGGCAACAGGATTCTCGGGAGCTACCGCTATAGCTTTCTTGTATTCAGCAGCAGACTGATCGAAGATCTTTTGCTGGTACAATTTGTTGCCGGTGCGGATATTACCGTTAACGTTCGGACGCTGCCCGTAAGAAGCGGCCAGCAGAAAGAAGCAGAAGATGGTTATAAAAACATTCTTATTCAAGCGGTTTTATATTTTCTTTCAGGAATAAATAATTCAATCAGTAACAACAGGAAGGCTGCAGCCAGAAACCATTGAAAATAGCTTTGATAACTGATGAACGTATCATCGCCCAATGCTGTTTGTTCTATTGTATTCAGTTGAGCCAGAATTTTATCAGCAGCTTCGCCGGCATCTTCAAGGTGAACATAAACGCCTTTGGTATCGGTTGCTAACTGCTTTAACTCCACCTCATTTAATTTTGTGATGATGGCATTTCCCTGCGCATCTTTTCTGAGTTCATTTGTGGTAATATCAACCAACGGAACGCCCTCAGTTGAGCCTATGCCAACGGTATTGATCATTACTCCGTTCTGGGCGAGCGCTTTTGTTAACTGCAAAGCCTGGGGATCGTGGTCTTCGCCATCGGAGATCAATACAATTGATTTGAATTTACGTTCCTTACTGTTAAAAGCGGTATTGGCCATTTTTAACGCTTCTCCTATTACCGTACCCTGAGAGGGCACTGTTTCAGGACCCGCATTTTGAATATACATTTTTGCCGCTCCGTGATCTGTAGTTAACGGCATCTGAACATAAGCCCTTCCGGCAAATAATACCAGGCCGATGCGGTCATTCTCCATTTTGTCCATCAGCTTATTTACCAGTTGTTTGGCTCTTTCAAGGCGGTTCGGCTTAATGTCTTCTGCAAGCATACTTTTACTAACATCCAGGGCTACCATTACATCCACACCTTTACGATTTACATTTTCCATTCGTCCCGGCTTCTGAAGATTAGCTGCGGCTCCCACCATTGACGCCAAAGCCAGCACTACAAATGAAAATTTTATAAAAAATTTAAGCGGCGAATACCCTTTTATCAGTTGCTTTACTAAAAGCGGATCACCGATCTTTTTTATACGGTTTTTTTTCCAGCGTAATACGACAATAAAAAAGAGTATTAGTACGGGAATCAATACCAGGCCAATAAGGAATTCAGTATGTTGAAATCTATACATTGTAAGCAAATTAGGTAATTAGCCGCAGGAATAGAATGTATTAATTATAGTAAAGCGTCCTTTAACTTATAATTTATATTTCAGGCAGGAGGGTTCCGAGCGTTTTTGAACCACGGAGGCAGGGTGTTACGGAGAGACGCAAAGTAATTGTGAAAAACTTCGTGTTTCTCCGTGCCACCATGTATCCGTGGTTCAATTTATTTTTTTCCCTCCTTAAATCCAAGTTGCCTTAAGATTTCATCTAAAATTTTAAGACGTGCAGATGCTATATCATATTTTGGATCAGGTGAGTCGATTTGCAACACGAAAAAATACACATGCTTGTTCTCTTCTATCCAGCCTACTACCCATCCGATTGAATGACCCTTTTCAGCAAATCCCCAGCCTGTTTTGTAACTTAATTTATAGTTCGAGTTTTCTTCCTGCAGCATCATCCTTTTTACAATATCATGCGTGCTGCCATAAAAGGGCAGTTGATTGAAATATAATTTTTTTACCAGTCCAAGCTGTTCATCGGCTGTAACTTTAATGGAATTGTCGAGCCAGAAGTAATCTATTTTTTTAACGACTGCCCGGCCTTTTGACGCCGCATATCCGAGTGTATCCAGCCATTTTTGCATGGTATCTTTTCCAATCCGCCGGGCGAGTTCCTGGTACCAGGGTACGCTTGACAAGCGGAATGCCTGCATCATCGTCAGATTTTGGTTCAATTCTTTCCGTTCTCTTACTACCCCGTCCCAGGGAATTACGGTGTTGGTATCCTGAACCCTCCCGGTTTGGATACCTATCAGGGAGTTTACTATTTTAAAGGTGGAGGCGGGGAGGTAAGTGCTGTCGCGGTAACGATTCAGGTTGTAGATGGTAAAGTTGCCCTGACCGTTATCAAACATTCCAAAACAGCCATCTACTTTTTCAGCGTCAAAGTATTTCTTAAGGCTGTTATCCTGGATTACGTTATTAGGAGAGCAGGCAAAAGCAACAAAAGAAAGCAGCAGGCACGCACACAATAAATTCCTCATTAATAAAAATTTTGCGCAAAGGTATGAGGTAGGAATTATTAATAATTAATAATACATGCTCTTCAATTTCAGATACACGCCATTGGTCCAGCCGAAGCCATCCTGGCCGGCGTATTCGCCGCCACCGGCTTCGAGGTGGGTGTCGAGTACGTTATATTTTTCCATCATTTTGCCGGTTGCTTTAAAAACTTTTTCATTAACGGAGATCCAGCGGGTGGCAATGGTTCTTGCCGGTTCTTTAAAATTGTAATTTTCAAATCCTTTTACAGCTATCCATTGCAGGGGCGCCCAGCCATTGGGAGCATCCCATTGCTGGCCGGTAATGTTGTTGGTGGTTACAATGCCGCCATCTTTCAATAAAACCGATGTTGTTTTACTCAATACTTTATTGGCCTGAACGGTGGTAGCCAATTTCATAAAAAGGGGATAAAGACCTGCAGCGGTGATAATGGTGTCGGCAGTGCTGGTTTTGAAATTGTAATCGGTAAAGAAATTAACGTTGTTATTCCATCCGTACTTGAGAATAGCGCTTTTACGTATGGCAGCTTTTTTAAGTAATTCGGTGGATGATTTTTCTTCTTTATTTAATGCTTTCGCTTTTGCAAGATTGATTTCCAAACCATACAGCAAACAGTTAAGATCAATAGGAATGACATCGGTAACCTGGATGGTAGTGAGGCTTTTAGCATCTTTAAACCACCGGCTGCTAAAATCCCAGCCACTTTCTGCTCCTGCACGCAGGTGATGGTACATGCTAATTTTATCACGTCCCGATTTTTCCATTATTTCAACATCCTGCGAATAGCTTTCCTGGCGCGGCACTTTGCTGTCATCCCAGTAACGGTTAAGGATAGTGCCGTCTTTTAATTTTATCACTCTTCTGTGTGCTTCGCCTGGTTTGAGGTTGCCGGCGCCTTCCATCCAGTAGTTGTATTCCTTTTCCATCGCTGGCAGGTAGGTTTTATACACACTTTCTCCCTTTATTTCAGCTAACAGCGCTACCATCAATGAAAAGAAAGGCGGTTGCGACCTGCCTAAATAATAAGTACGGTTTCCGTTGGGGATATGTCCGTAAGTCTGGATCAGGTAAGCAAAATTTTTGATCATGTTTTCCATGATCGTGTATTCATGACTTTCCTGTAATCCGAGCATGGTAAAATAAGAATCCCAGTAATATATTTCGCGGAAGCGGCCACCAGGAACGATGTAAGAATTGGGTAAAGGCAATAATGAACTTCCGGTAATCTTTTTATCAGCATCTCTTTTCAACACCTTCCACAGGTTTTTGATATGGGTGGCAACATCTTCCTGGGAATTTGTTTGATAACTGGTTGCCGGGTTAACGGGTAATGTAAAGTTTTCTTTTACAAATAACTCCAGTGAAAAGCGGATTGCCGGGTTGCTTCTAATTCTTTTGTAGTCGGCTACTATAACTGCCGGATCTCTTTTAGGTACGCAATCCACGAATGTCTTTCCATCCGGGAATATTTTAGACATCTGAACGTCTCTGAAGAGTTCACCGTAAATTTTGTCGGGTGGGAGTGGTTGACTGAAGCTGTTCAAAAGAAAGCCGTTAAACAGTATTATACATAGCAATTGCTTCACTGCTGTAAGGTACGTGTTTTTTTAACCACAGAGGAAGCAGGATTTTCAGGATTAAAAATAATTTTCAAAATTTCGCATCGAAATTCTGTAAATAAATTTTAATCCTGAAAATCCTGCTTCCTCTCTGTGGATAAAGAACTTAATCTGCTCCATCCGTCTTTGCCCGCTGAACGGCGAACTCACCCACTTTGCCACCGCTGGCCATTCCTGCCTGGCAATCACTGCGGTAGTGAATTGCGCCATATAAGCGAGATAAAGACGCTTCTGTGGCCATATCCATAAATTTACTTCCCCGATCAGGAAGTATATGAGATAAAACAGTTGCAGCCGCACCACTAAAGGTAGAATGCCCGGAAGTATAAGAAGGAAAATTAGGTACCCCTGTCAGCGTTTTAATAGCAGGATTTACCTGCGACGGACGCGGATTGAAATAAAAATATTTTGCATCCCAGCAAACAATGCCTGCATCCATAAGCGCCATATTTATCAAAGCCATATTTCTTGCCCAGCGTACTTCGCTGTAGTTTTCTTTTACAAATTCTTCTGAAGCAATAGCATCCCAATGACCGGGAGGGGAGTAGGTGCCCGTACCGTCGGCCCAAAAATGTACGATGGCGGTTCGTTCACGGGTATTATGCTGACTATAATACAATACTTCCTCCACTTCCTTTTTAAACTGCTCAGATTTTGTTGACGGTGGTGCCGGCGGGCGTATAGCGGCCACTGTTAGTGTAGCAAAAAGAAAGGGGGTTACCTTACAAAACAACGGAAGCATCGGAGGACGTTTAGGAGATTCAAGACTTATCCAGCAATCTTCTCCCTTCGCAATAGCATCCGTTTCCAGTTGTTTCCAATAGGCGGCATTACCAATGGCAGCACCGGCTTTATCGGTTCTTGCACGGGCGGCAAACTTCTGTGCCACCTGTTTGCCAAGCGCTTCACCTGCTTCAATTTCACTTCTTACATTGGCTCCGGCCATAATGCGGTATAACTTGTGTTCATCGGCTCTTTGCTGCACATAAGCAATTTCGGTAGGAAACAACAATTTCAATAGTTCCACTGCAGCGCCTGCTACCACCGCATCTTCACTTGGATAAGAGGGTAAATCCGACTTAGGAACCAGGGCCTTTATGGTAGAATCAAATTTGTAAGGGGCGGCACGGTTGTATAACTTTTTGTAGTTCCATGCGGCAACCAATGCATCGTATTGAGCTGCACTCACATAAGCATAAGACCTTGAAGCATACGGTGGATTTGAAAATGGAAACTGCGGATATGCAAAGGGATTAGCCGAGTTTGGCGCAGGGTAAACTCCCGCCTCATCCTGGTAAGGCGCCAGGTTATGGCGTGCCACCAGTTCCCTTAAGATCTCATTCCATCTTAAAACGGCGCCTGCGCTCCAATACCTGATGATGTCTTTTTGTTTATCTGTAAGGTTTCTTTGAAAGCCCTTGATCTCGTTCAGTTCCGCCGCATAAGCAGGAGTGTTGGTAGCTACCGGTGCAGCTACGGAAAACTCTGAAGCAGATGTCAGCAACACAGTTTTCCACGTTCCTGCGTTGATGTCTGTTCTAGCAGGCGCAAGCGCTTGAAACTGTTCTGATCTGTCTGTAATATTTTTATTGCATGAGATATAAAGAACTGCTGTAAGAGCAAACCCAATGGACGAGCAGTACAGGAAACTTTTTTTCATGACTTGGTTGTTTTCTTTTTTGAAAGATTGATAATATAAAAAGCACCGGCATCTACCGTGGTGCCCTGACCAACATTTCTCCCTGAAATAACATAATTGCCGCCACCCGTTAATTCTAAACCACGAATGGAAGTAAAAGTATATTTAAAATTAACTCCGGCTTTTGTACCAATCATTTTATTACTGGGGAAAGGCATATCATTCTTACGAATATCAAAGCCACCCAGCGTGACAAAATGATCTATCACAGCCTCTGCTATCCAATGCCTGTTTCTAAGACCGGCGCGTACGTTGTAGCCGGCCATGTCTGGCATCTTAACTTCATTTGTGTAATGAACCTGATCGGTGTAGAAAGCGGTGCGGTCAATGTTTATATTGCTTCTTCGTGTATAGATGCCCGATGCTGTGATGAAAAAACTATGAATCTGGTAATCGACCATCCCCCGTACCCAGGCGTTATTGCTGTGCATGCCTATTGACAAGGGTAAAAAATCAGCTACATAGTTTGTTACAGGAAACGATACGCCGCCCAGTGCAAACACTGACAGCTTGCTATTTCCGAACTCTTTTTTAACAGGCCTGTATTTAGCAGTAATTGATAAATCCTGTACCCCCTTCATCCCCTTGAGCGTACCTGCCGAAGCGTTGGTGGTAACATAAGGCAGAGAGAATAATACATTCAGTTTGTTACTGACGCCATAGTTTCCCATAATGCCGTAGATCTGTGTAGTAACCGTTCCCAGGTTAAGATTATTTCTTTTAAAAGTGCCTTCCCAGTAATCTTTCCAACTGCTATGACTGTACATAACGCCCGAGCAAAAATAGTTTTTGGGAATCATGATGGCATCCACATCTGTTTGCGCAGAAGCAGACTGAAAGATCAGTGCTGCCGATGTTCCCATCACTAACCTGAATACAACTGAATAAAATCGTTTCATAAATTTTTGTTGAACCTTAATGATAAGATGCCAATGCGGGTGTTTTTGTTTTTCGCATTTTAAGACGGGCCACTACCAGCTTACCCACCTTTACGCCCTGTGCATATCCGCTGTCAATATCACTGCGGTAATGTATGCCTCCGTATACACGCGACATTCCTGCTTCCAGCGAGGCTTCATGAAAAGAATTGAAGGAGCGTGGCGCAATGCCAAATTCGATAGAAGAAGTATCGGTATAACGAAAATTATCGCCATAAATATCCGTCATTACTTCCGCGGCTGCCGCTGATATCACCGAATGGCCACTGGTATAAGAGGGAAACGGCGGTGTTTGGATGTAAGGCCTCCACTCAGGATCCATATATTTGTTAATAACCGTTTCTGGCCGTATGTAATTACTACGGTACTTTTCATCCCAGCAACTGATAAATCCTTCAAACAGGCCTATGGATGTTTTAGCATAGGCGTATACGGTAGCATTAAAATCTACTTTGGATTTTTTAGCGGCAATACCTGCGATATTCATCCAGTGGCCGGAAGGGGAGAATTTTTTAGTAGCAAACATTACATGACCGCTCACATTCATCTTGAAGGGATTGTCGTCCCAAAAATCGGCAATATGCTTCTGCTCTTTGGTAAGACTATCGCCCAGCATTTTAACTTCTTTTGATAACCGGTAAAAACGACTGGTGGTGTCTTTAATGTTAAAAACAGGGGGACGTCCCGGCATGCATTCAGCAGCAGAGTCGAGAATAAGCGTTCTTATTTCTCTCCAGTGAGCTTCCATACCCTGCGCATACATAGGTGGTGTGGGCACCCATCTGCCGTCTTCATCTGTAACGCTATATTTTTCAGCAGAACGGGTTTGAGCATAGTTGTCTTTTTTAGCCCATGCCATTACCTGGTCTGCCACCTGGTCTGCATAAAGTTTTGAATTATCAAGCACTTCATCAGGCATACCGGCACTGTCTGCCTCTTTTAAAATATTGTCGTAGTACTCCATCATGCTTCCTTCGGGAAAGGTAACTGCATTGCCAACCTTGGTGAAAGCCAGTATTGCAGCCAGCGGGTAATCAATCGCACCTATAGTCCAGCGGCTGATAGCGGGCAGGCTTTTGATCTGTCCTGCCAGTGACTGGTAATTGCTGCCATCACCTGATGCAATCACTTCGTAGGCAGCAATATTTGCATAAGCATAGTTTCGTGAACCGATCATTGGTGGGAAGTTGTTCTCCAGCACGATGTCGTTCAGCTTTTTCACTGTTTTGCAATACAATAAAGGATCATGCGTAAAAGCCTGGTAGTTGCCCGAATTTTTACACGATTGCAGCAGCAAGACGGTTGCTACAATAGCGGTCAATCTGATCATAATAATAATTTCTTCCGTAAATCTGGATTTGCGCCTTAAAGCGCACTTAAACATTATTTGATAAAACTAACAGGCATCAGGCGGAAGTTCCCCGGGTAACAGGGAAGGCTTTAAGAAAGAAACAATATAGAAGGATGGTGTTATTGATGTAACAACTGAATAGGGTGAAAAGCCCCAGGAATTATTTTCCTGGCAATATTCTGATAATAAGCTTTTAACGCCGGAGGTACTTCCTGACTTTTTACTTTGAGAAGGATGTTGAAGATCGTTCACCAGTTTATAGAATTCATTACGGGCATTGCTAAGTTTGGTTCTGTCGTTGTTGGGTATGCAGAGGTATTCTACGGAATCCTGGTAAATACGGCATTTCACAAAGTTATAGTGCTGACCGTTAAGCTCTATCTCTCCGTCCATTCTGTTGAAAACATTTGAATTGGTATAATAGGGAAGGTTAAAAGGCAGTTTCAGCGTAATAAGATCGTCGTCATTATACTGATCTTTATCGCGGGCTGTTATTAATGCTGTATTCGCTTTTTCTTCCAGGAAGGAAGATAACAGGCGATATCCAAACCAGTTGAACAGGAAAATACTTAAAAAAAATATGGAAGCAAATTTTTTCACCATTCTTATTCGCGGCTGGCAAGATAAATTAATTCCTGAACATTTAAAAGCCTGTAGTCTGTAATTGTTTGAATAACGTTTGAAAAAGGTTCAAATTCTTCTTTTTTATGTGAGGTCAGCATCACTATCGCTTTCATTCCGGCAACCTGAGCAGCCTCCACCCCTTTGGGCACATCTTCAAAAACAATACAATCAGAAGGCAATACTTTTAGTTGTTCCGCTGCTTTTACAAAAGTTTCGGGATCGGGTTTGCTGGTTTTTACATCGGCGCCGCAGATGATAACATGAAAGTAATGG
Organism: uncultured Flavihumibacter sp.; assembly: GCA_964242315.1. Lineage (GTDB taxonomy): Bacteria > Bacteroidota > Bacteroidia > Chitinophagales > Chitinophagaceae > JADCRZ01. The sequence continues at coordinate 619 of CAXTDO010000159.1, read as the reverse complement.
CGGATCTGAAGTTTGTCCAGGACAAAATCTACATTTTTGGTTGCAGTGCCACTGGCGATCGCCAACAATACGTCCTGATGTTTTGCATCAGCCAGAAATTCTCTGAAACCTTGTATCAATTTGATATGCGGAGAATATAACTGCCTGTATAAGCTGTCTTTCCTTGCGGATATTTCCGTAAGTTTTTCGATCGGGTATTTTTTATTGCTTAGCAGCCTGGCAAGGATCTCGGTGTTTTTACCATATAACTGTTTAGATACATCGCTGCCCTTTAATTTGGAGCCTTCTTCTGATATTACCTTTTCCCAAGCCTGCAAGTGGTATTGCATATTATCCACCATAGTTCCGTCCATATCAAAAAGAAAAGCCGTTCTATCTTCCATAAATTCAAAATAAGATGAGTTTAAATACTTTAATAAGGTAAGTGAGACCTAAGCGTTCTAAACACCGATTGTAAAGATTTGTTGTGTGCTTTAAAAGTTTTATCAGGTATCAGGTGTGAGGTATGGGGTGAGTATTCTAACCCTGAAGGGGCAATCTTATTTAGTTAAGGACTGATGAACAAGTAACGGTTCCCCTCCTTTTCAAGGAGGGGACGTTCAATTAAGATGCGAAGCAC
>CAXTDO010000158.1:0-9653 GCA_964242315.1 uncultured Flavihumibacter sp. | reverse complement strand
CGCGAAGTAGTCCAATGACCCGGAACCCAGGCCCTGCCCCTGCGAGGGGTTACATAATGCGGAGTAACATACTCATAACGACCGCCGCGCGTTACCCATTCACCATCGATCCATACCGCGCCCGGATACGGTGGCGCCGGCCTTACCACATATGGAGCATTCGGCCTTTCTCTTACTACCACTCTTGATGGCCTGCATGAACTGAATACTAACACACTAATTGAAATAATCAATAGATTTTTTACTTTCACTTGCATAAGGTTTGTATTTAATTATGATACATTCATAACACCGATCTTACTTCCTTTCCAGTCTGGAAAAAGCGTCTGGCCGCTGTTTATCTTTAAATGTTTTTCAGCCACTTCACTAAAAACCGCCCTGAAATCAGTTGATACTGCGAGGTCTCTTCCATCTTCTAAATTTTCAAGTGCTAATGGTTTCATATTTCCGTGTACTATTCCGCCCTGTACATCATTACCCAAAATAAAATTGCAGGATGCACGTCCGTGGTCTGTACCGCCGGTTCCGTTTTGTTTTACTGTACGGCCAAATTCGGTCATGGTCATTACCGTCAGGTCATCCTGGAATGAGCCAAGGTCGGTCCAGAAAGCAGTAATGCTATTACTAAGATCAGTAACATTACGGGCGAAAATACCTGTTGACGCACCCTGATTAAAATGGGTATCCCAGCCTCCCGATTCCGCGAATGCAACTTCAAGGCCTACATCCATTTTAATAAGCTGTGCTATCTGTTTTAATGAATTTCCCAAAGAGCTGTTAGGATAGACCGCGTTGCCGGCAGGCTGGTAATTACGCGTATCAGTTTTCTGCAACATTTTTACGGCATCAAAACTTTCTTTACCCGTTTCTTTCAGCAGGCCCGAAGATGTTTGATCATACAGATCTTCAAAGCTTTTAGCGGCCATGTTCGCGCCCAGCGGATTGCCTTTCATCTGTATTGAAAAGTCCTGGAGGTTGCTAATTGCCACGGATGGATTATCACCATAAAAAGAACGCGGCATGGAAGAAGTTAAACTTACCGCTCTGAAAGGCGAGGCATCATGACCCAGTAAGCCTACCGTGCGGTTCAGCCACCCGCTTGCAGTACCCTTACTGAACGGAGTACCCGATTCCATATAATCCTGCGCGTCAAAATGCGAGCGCGTATTGTTGGGTGATCCGATGCCATGAACAATAGCCAGCCTTTTCTCACGGAACAAAGGTTCAAAAGAATTCATTGACGGATGAAGCCCGAAGCGGCCATCAAGGTCAATCAACGGAGTTCCCTTTGTATCTTTCGCTGCCGATATAAATAAGCCGGGCCTGGCGCTTTTAAGGTATTCATCCGTGAAAGGTGTAACCGCCATCAGCCCGTCCATGGCGCCACGCTGAAAGATACATACCATAATTTTTTTCTTTTTATATGGTGGTACTATCTTTTTGGTATCAGCAGCACGTGCAATAAAGGTTGGCACCCCTCCTACCCCTATTCCAAACAAAACCAGTCCGCCTGATTTCAGAAATGCTCGTCTTGATGTCATGAGAGAAGTTTTTAATGAATACTTTTAAGTTTAAATTTTTCAAAAAAAGGGAACGATCTGGCGAAGCTCATCCGCTTCACTGGTTTCTAAAGACCTTATAGGTCTTCCTTGCTTGCTACCTCCTTTGATACTCCGGTGAACCAATGATAATACCCACCACCTGGGAAAGCATGGAGGCATTGGGCTTAACCGCTTTCTCTGCAGTCTTTCTTTCCATCATTCCGTCATTCATAGCTGCATCGTTGCCTGCAACCGGCGCAACGGTTGTTTTAGCTGCCGCTTCATCTACCTTCTTAATAAGATCAGGATCGTTTAGTAAGGGCGTCAGCCGCTTGATAGTTTGATCCAGGTTCCTTTCAGGCATAAAGAGTTTGCTATAGGTAAGAAGCGCAGCTTCGGCGCTTTCGGGTTCATGACGGTTATTAAGGGCTATCAGGTCGAAGGTTATACCAGGTATTCGCTGCGAAGCAAGTGCCAGTCCGAAGTTCATCCTATTCAGCAGCGAACCGGTGTTGATCCAGTATTGGCCTTTATCAGGAAATCCGGTAGGCGCCTGGTAATAATACATTTTCTGTCCCATTTTACTGATCCAGATGTATAATTGATAAGGTTGTTTGATATCAGCATTAAGACTCCGAACTGCGCTTACAGACAATTCAAACGGTGATTTTGTTTTATTTCGCAATGTTTCCTTCTGCCAGAACTCAGGTGATGACACCATCGTTATGAGTACCTGCCGTATATCACCATCTTTATCAACAAATGTTTTAACCATTTTATCAATCAGTGCCTGAGGCGGATTATCGCTTACAAATCTTACGGCAATTTTTCTTGATATGAACTTTGCAGTAGAGGTATTATGCGCAAGCATATGTAAAAGCTGAACACCTTCTTCATAACCGCCATTGGCCGGGAATCGTTTTCCAAGAACCAGTTTCTCCCCTGTGTCGTGGCGGTTAACGGCAAACAGGAAATCGCCCTGATGTACAAATCCCCGTGCTGCTAATTTATCTTCTCCCACACGTTCAATAATTTTTTTCATGGCGTTGTTGTTCCCGTAATCACTGAAGGGAAAAATCGTCCATCCTGTCAGTACCCTGGCAGCCTGTGTTACGTCCTGTTGTGTATAGCCGCCATCCACGCCAAGCGTATGCAGTTCCATCACTTCACGCGCGTAGTTTTCATTAAGTCCGGCGCCTCTTTTTAATGGCGGAGCCTTAATAGCCATTTGCATATCACCTGAGGCAGTATCTGATTTTTGGTTCATACCCGCTGCTACCTGCCGGCGTATGAGCTTGTTCATCGGTCTTGCATCTGCGTTTTCGGCAGCGCTGCTAAAATTATCAAGATAAAAAAGCATGGCTGGTGATTTCGCCGTTGCTATAAGAAGGTCTTCAAATTTACCAAACACATTGGGCCGGATTACGTCCCGCTCGTATGCGGGGATGAACGCTGCACAATCATTTTTGGTGAGGGAAACATTGAAATGGTTAAACCAGAAATCGGTAAGAACTTCCTGTAACTGGTTATTGGAATAGGCGGCCCTTAAAATTTTCTGGTTAATGAACTGGCGGTATAGTTCCTGTTGTGGTTTCAGTCCTTTCTTTTGCATGTAAGCGGCCAACTGCTGCCTGTATTCTTTTTTATCGGATTTGTTGAGGGAATCTTTATCTATTACGCCTTCACTAATAGCCATACGTAATACCTGGGGCGCCCTTGGAAAGTTATTAACAATGTCGGTATTTGACATTTTCAGAGTTTCGTATCCTGCAAGTTTCAGGTTAAGAGAATCGTCGGGTAAGTTTGCGGAAAGTTGTTGTTCAAACCATTTTTCAAGGCCTGTGTTCATCACTGCCTCTATCTGGCCTGGTGTAGCTCCGTAGGTAAAGCGATTTAATAAATGTGCTGCCGCCTGTTGTTCTGTAAGTCCGGCTTTTTTATAAGGAAATCTGATGGAGGCATCTGCTGATTGATTACCGGTTAAGAAGGAAGAGAGCACAATACCGGTAAGGATTATTATTACAACTTTAAATTTAAACTTACAGGCTTTAAGCATACTATTTAATTTAAATCGACAAAATGGCTTCCTTTACAGACAAATTGAAATTGACGAAGTTTAATAGGATGAAAACAAAGGCAGGAGGTACCTGCTATTGTCTGAACCATGATTTACCTGATTGAAGGATTTATATGATTGTTAAGAATTAAAACCTGACAATCATAAAAATCATTTAATCAGGCAAATCATGGTTCAGAGCTGCTCAGACAAGGTTCATATTTTCCAAATCAGCCATTTGCAATTTATCATTTATACGGAAATTTGTAAGGTCGTAATGGATCTCCATATCACCTTTTGGGCCTGATTCGGTGCGTGTTAACTTTTGTTTTTCACGTAGGTCCAGAATTAAATCTCTTTCTTTTGGAAGGGCGTGTGGTAAATTGGCAAGGTCTTTAATTAAGATAGTGGTGGCAAGCAGGTCTAATTTAGGATAGATGAAAGTTCCTTCCTTGCCGATTGACTTCTCAACTTCAAAGCCTTTATCAACGCTTATTTTCAGGGTGTGAGGTGCACATAAAGCAAACAGTGTTGTTAAGTTAAGCCGTGGTGCAGCGCTAATGCCGGCGCGCATTAAATAAAAACTTCCGATTCCTAATCCTGCGGTAGTTTTTGAATTCCATAGGCCGCAAAGTTCGGCGGTTCCTCCCGCAATGTATCTGTCTATCAGATTGTATACATCTTTATCAACGACAGCTATTGCGTCTTCCATAGGCAAACGTGTAATGCCGTCAGCGATGTGTATGCGAATTCCGCCCACTGTTTCCAGCGTATCCGTTCGTTCGGCTATCATTACATAAACAGCCGGATTGTGGAACCAACTGGCGCTTGAAGATGTTACTTTGGTTACACCATAATCCAGTAAAACTTTAGCATGACCTTCAGCGAATATTTTACACGATTCCTGATCGTCTATTGCTCTAAAAGTCCTGATGTTCAGCATTCGTTGAAAGTTTCAATAGGGTTATAAATGACGCCGGACACAGAAAATGTAGTTGTACACAGCTACAAATCTTCATGTGGGCGTGTTTACGGATGATCTAAGATGTTCTGTCAATGTGGTTGACCAAGATACCAATGCTATAATTTTCAATATTCAATAATCAATAATCAATTTTCAATAAAAAACAACTTCGCTTTTGTTTAAGCCCATCATCTGACAATTGAATATTGAATATTTTCCTTGGTCACCAAAGCAAAATGCTATCGTAAAAAAACAATTATATTCTTAGCTTACAAAGAACATTTCTTTCAAAGGCCTTCTTAATGATCTGGCATTTGGCTCGTTTGCATAACATACTCTAAAAACAAATACAGGAAAACCATTATCCGGGTTAATCATTTTTGTAAAGCGTTCCTGAATATTGCACAACTCTTGCTGTTCGTAAGTGTTAAAATGACAATTGCCATACGAGTGCAATAGCTCCAGCATAAATATTATCTGTGTGATAGGTTGAAATGCAAGGTGTCGAAAGTTCGCTTCAAGCCATATTTTTTCCAATGCGCGGCCTCCCTGCAAATAATGATACGGATCGTTGCCATCCATACTTATAACACCGATAGCAGAAGCGGCTAAAATGTTTTTGCTGGATATTTTCTTAAATCCCGATCCTTTATGTAACCGGTGTAAAAAAGAAATAGCTGAAGGGTCTCTGGCTACCGTTAATGCGGCGATATCGCTCTGTTTTAAATTCAGCGTATTTACATCCAGCCCGTCAGCGGTTGCTTCAATTTCTTCTTTTGTGAATCGCAATTCTTTTACAAAAGTATCATAATGGCCCTGTGGATGCAGGAACCTGAGTCGTTCCGTATTGGTTAAAATTTCGTCAAACTCTTTAAGGCATTCTTCGCTGTCAAACAATTGCAATCTCGCGCCTGGTACAGTAGAGGCTATTGATTGCAGCGCATCCGAATCTTCCTTATCTAACAATTTTCTTACTGAAATATTCCTGTTTGTGAGCCTGGTTCCGATTACCGAAGCAAGGTGAATTAAAGAGTTATCGACAGGTTCTTTTTTAAAATGAACTACCGCTATCAATCTTAGATCATTTTTCAATGGAAAGATAGTTGCCCCGGCTTTTAATGATAATGATGCAGCTTTTAACTCAATGTTTTCAAGCATAGCGCCGAATGCAATATAAGATCCAAGCCGGTTGAAATCCAACAACGAATAAGAATAATAAGCATCATGAAAAATGTACAGGTTATTATGCCGGAATAAAAATTTCCACGGTTGGGCGTTGCCACCTGAGGGTGCCAGACTTGCAGCAGTGATTACCTCGTGCAATTCATCTGAATTAATTCCGCAGGTGGTATCAACAGGATCGTAATTATTTGCAATTGCTTCCAGATCAGATTGCGTTAACATGGCAGGACCGTCATATTTTTCCTGTAGAGAAAGATCGCCGGATCCCTTAACCTGCTTTTTGTCTTTGATGATATCACTGATATCAATATAATACCTCCCTGAATCATGAAACTGATCAAGAAAAATACTGCGGCAAACATCAGTTGTAATGGCTCCGCCTAAAGCAACTGACGAAGCAAGCTGCGGCCAGGTGTTGATAGACTGTTCCACTTCAAGCATAGATGCTTTCAGCCTTGTGGAAATGGTTTCAGCGCCAATCATTTTTAAAATGTATGGGATCTTTTCTTCATTGCTGAGGCCGCTTATTTTGGCAGGATCCAGATCGCCGGCGAGTCCGTGAAGTATGGGCCTGTTGGGTTCCGTATCAAACCGCTCTACATCCAGCATGCCACGGTCGTTAGTGTCCATAATAACAGGAATTTTTAATTCCCTCGCTTTAAAACGGCTTAATATTTTTACGTCCAGTCCATCACAAACCTCCACAAGTAAATCAAGGTTACCGTCTTTGGTGAAGTATGCATCAATATTTTCTGCTGTAAGGCCGTCATTAAATATTTTCACTTTCAGGTAAGGATCGATTTCACTTATTTCCCTTGCCGCTATGATGGTTTTCATAAGTCCCAGGTTTTGCACCCCGGTCCTTATCCTGTTAAGATTACTCAATTCCACCGTATCAAAATCTGCAAGTCTTAGTTCTCCACAGGTTCTTTCCATAGCAAGCGTTAGTGCAATGGCTTGCCCTACCGACAAACCGATAATGCCTATTTTCTTTTTGCTTAATAAGTGTTGCTCTTCCCTGGTGATCTTGTACCTGTTTCTGTTGGTTCTCACCTCCACAAATTCATCTTCGTCTAAAAGATGTATTAATTTATTACTCCAGGGATAAAATACCCAAACTCCGTATTCATAAATATCACAACCTCCAAGATGCATTGTTACAAGAGCCGGGTAGTCTTCAGGTTTGATTTTTATAGATGGATGCCTGCTTTTAACCAGTTCCCTTAACTGGCCATCCATTTCGTCAAGGATAATCACAGCCGCATTTGAGTTGATAAGATTTTGAAAAGCTATCTTATCTTCGTGATTATTTAGCCTTAAAACTAACGGAGTATATATTTCATTTATTTTTTCGGGTAGATATAGATTCATTCAGTGTTTTTAAATTGTATTAAACGGATTATAATATATTAACGTATAAATAATAAATTTTGTATGCATTAAGTAATTTATGATCAAGACATGCGTTATTAATGTATATTGTAGATGATCAATTGACCTTATAAAATCACTATCACGAATGGCAGAAAAAAAAATAAATATTCTCTATGTTGACGATGAGGAAAACAACCTTATATCTTTTAAGGCTGCATTTCGTTTGAAATACCATGTACTTATTGCTCATAGCGGAGATGAAGCCCTGAAGCTACTTGAAACAAAATCAGTTGAGATTATCATTACAGATCAGCGAATGCCTAACATGACCGGTATTGAATTTCTGGAAAAAATACTGGAGAAATATCCTGAGCCCATGAGAATATTGTTAACCGGCTATTCAGATATGAATGCTGTAATTGACGCCGTTAACAAGGGAAAAATTTACCATTACCTGGCCAAGCCCTGGGTTGAAGAAGAGATAAACATGACTATCAAAAGGGCCTTTGAAGTGTATGAGGACAAGCAAAAAATAAAACAGTTGAATGAAAAGCTGGCGATCTCAAATGACCAGTTAGAATTTTTACTCAGGCAGAAATTGTTGTCGTAGTAGGATATGAGGTATGGGCTTAACCCCGAAGGGGTGACATGATTCTTAAATTCATAGAATCATGTCACCCCTTCGGGGTTCGTGTTTTGTTCTTTATATTTTCTATAATCATTACACCCCTTCGAGGTTAAGCCCATACCTTATACCTCATACCTGATAACCACTCACTCCAGTATAGCTGCCAGCTTTTTTGTAGAAAGAGGTTTGCTTAATATCTGCTTTACCGATTTATAGTTCCGAACCCTGTTCAGATCATTTTCATTGACCGAAGAAGATAGCATAAAAATGAGGTACTTATCCTGTATTTCTAACGGCAGGTTTTCAAATGCTTCTACAAATTCAAACCCGTTCATAAGGGGCATCTGAATGTCTACAATGATAATATTTTTTTCCCCGTTTTCGCCACACACATTATTTTTTATAAAATCAAGTGCTTCCGTGGCATCAAGAAACAACGACACGTTGTTATTCGTCCCGGTGTTAAGTATGATCTTCTTTCCAATAAAACAATCCAGTTTATTATCGTCGATAACAATAAAGTTTCGCTTATGATCTGTCATTCGCTTGAATTATTTATTAGGTATCGTTACTGTAAAAACAGAACCTTTACCTAAAACCGTATCTACTTTAATAGCGCCGTTTAATTTTGTCAATGCATTTTTTACATTATACAAGCCAAAGCCGGAGCCTATTTCTTCGGATGTGGCCCTAAAAAACATATTGAAAACCTGGGACACATGATTTTCGTGTATTCCTATCCCATTATCTTTTATTGTTATGGTGGACATGCCATTTTCAATCTTAATATTCATCTCAACGTATTTTTCCTGCTCCCCTTTCTTTTGATATTTAAAAGCGTTGGACAGGAGATTGTTAAGAATCATGCTTAGAGAAATTTTGTCGCTACGAAATGTCTCCTGTTGTAAAACGTTTGTGATAAAACGTATATTGCCCATTTTAATAAAACTGTCAAAGGTATCGTGCTGCTCTTTTATCAGCTCATTAAAATTAATCTCTTCAATATTCATCTCACCCCTTTTGAGATTATAATAGTCATGAATATTCTGTATATATTCGTCAAGATTTTTAACTGATTCTTCCATCAGTTGCAGCATTTCCTTTAATTCGGCTATATCGTCTATATATTGCGCTACATCTATTGCTCCGAGGATGCTTAAAAGAGGCCGCCTTATATCATGGGTAACACTGTATGAAAATTTGTCCAATTCATCATAAGCCTTTTGTAACTCTTCATTTTTTATGGCGATCATTGAGTTAACAAGGTAAAACCTGTTACCTTCTTCAATTGCGGACAGGATATCGGAGTCCACCCAAGGCTTTTTCACATACCTGTAAATGTTACTGCGGTTGATAGCATCAATAACAGACTCGATATCGGCATAACCCGTTAACAATATTCTTATGGGATGAGGAAACTGATCACGGATTTCCTGAAAGAACTGAACCCCTGTTTTATCAGGCATCCTCTGATCGCAGAAGATAATTCTTAAATCGGGATGTTGATTAAGATGCTGGTAGGCTTCAGGGATATTACCGGCGGTGAAAATTTTATAATCAAATCTAAAAGTGGCTTTGAAACCGATCAGGTTATTGATTTCATCATCAACATACAAAATTTTTATTTTCTCTTGCGTTGCCACTAAGGTGTGTTAACTGTTATGAATGAAGAATGGGTAAATCAATAATAAATTCAGTTCCCTTGCCTACTGTTGAATTAATGTGAATTTGTGCGTTGTGCTTTTTAATAATATTATAAACTATCGACATACCCAGCCCTGTTCCTTCACCTACAGCTTTCGTTGTAAAGAAAGGCTCGAATATTTTCTTTTTGGTATTTTCATCCATCCCGGTTCCATTATCCTGAATGCTTACCGATACTTTACCATCCATTGTGCTGGTTTTAAT
>CAXTDO010000157.1:4531-9655 GCA_964242315.1 uncultured Flavihumibacter sp. | reverse complement strand
CCTATATACTATAGTTACATTAACCATTCCTTCTTCATCTACCGGCTCCAGCGTTACCTGCTCGGGATTTATTGTCGGTTCGTACATATAAATGGCCGTGAATACCAGGTCTTTGATATATGTTTGAAGCGATACATTCAAGGGTTCAAAAATCATTTCATCAAGATTGCATCCGTACTCGGGTTGCATGATCCTTTCTCCTGACCGGGTAGCCAATAAAATCTCGAGACTATTTTTTATATCTACCTCATCGGAAATCATTTTCACTTCTTTTGAAGCTTTGCTGAATTGCGGTGGAAAGCTCCAGCCGGTTCCTAAAAAAGACTGTATATCATCGCTCATAATTTATCCTCCTATCATTACCGTAGGGCATCCAACAGCGGCCATAGCTCCGCAGCCACAGGCATCCGAAGTTCTTAAAGCAGGTTTTCCTCCAATCATTACGGTGGCGCTTCCCATTATAAACGGGGTGGCTGGCGGATGCGGGGTAACAGGCGGAATAGCGCATGCATGCATGTCTGTCATCACCGCAGCCGGTTGCCCCCCAACCATTACGGTAGGAGTGCCGGGGCCAACAATTGTTCCACCGTGATTGGTTACGTCTCCTACTCTTGCTGCTGCTGGCATTGTTTGATTATTTTATTAACAGACCTATAAGGTTTTAATTGTCGGGTCTTACACTACGAGTTCAACCAGCGAAGCGAATAAGCTTCGTAGGTCTAAATTCACGGTCTTGCCTACAATGGAACGAATAACAGTTCGGTCTTATAGCTAACAGATGGTTAGACCCTGCCTTTAAACCTATAAGGTTGAACCCGTAGTGTAAGACCCGAAAAATTAAACCTTATAGGTTAGTTTATATTAACCATTGAACCTTTCACTTCCGTTATCCCGCTCGACTTCAGGGTGGCTCCCGCACTGCCTTCTGTTTTTAAGTTAGCGCTTGCTTTTAGCTGCAGGTTAACACCTTCTATTTTTATATCGCCGGTGGCCTTGATGGTAATATCAGAGGCGCTCTCAATAGTAACACCACTGTCATTCATCTGGTATTTATTATTGTTCTGGTCGGTAATGGTAATTCCTTTATCTTCTTCACTAATCAATATCTTATTGCCTGCAGGTGTTTCTATGGTGATGTTTTTTTTTTCATCATCAAAGAGCAACTTCATTTTTTCGCGTGTGATAAAGCCTTTTTCAGGGTTAGCGTCTTTCGCCTGCAGCGGAGCGGTGTTCTTACTGCCGTTTAACATACCCAGTATTACCGCCTGGCGTGGATCGTCATTTAAAAACCCCAGCAGCACTTCATCTCCGATCTCGGGTCGAAAAAAGCTTCCCCGGTCTTTTCCCGCATCCAGTGTAGATACCCTCGCCCATACCGCTTCATCTTTTTCAGATACCAGGGGAATTTTCACCAATACACGGTCTTCTCCCCGCGGGTCTTCTTCCAGTTTTTCTACCAGCCCTATTTGTAACCCGTTTATGGCAGGAAGAAGCCCGTTTGCAGGACTTTCAACAATATTATCAAAGGTTTCAGCATGCTTTTTATCAGGCAAACCAAATTCAATATTCATGTTAAACGATCCCGCGGCAAAAAAATGCCTGATGCCCGAAACATAGGCGAGGCTATTGAAACGATCCGCTATTTCCAATGTAATAAGGTCATCTGCTTTAATGTTGGTAGCACCGCCGCACTTAACGCGCCCACGTATTTTAGCATACTTTCCCGCCATCATTCTGGCTGTAGCTGTTTGCGTCATTTCACTTTCAGCCATATTGCCGCCGTAAAAAATCTCCAGTTCCGGGCCGCCCATCGAAGAAGCGATATCATCAGAAGAAAGATTGCCGGTTTCCGGAGCGGTTACGGAGGATGCTTCTTCTTCCTTCATCTTTAAATCCGCCTGTTCCCACGACTTCATTTTTACCGCCTGATAAACGTTTCTTGCTTCTATTGCTGCTTCAAACTCATCTATAGTGGATCCATATTTCAGTGACAACGAAGATGTGCCGGAAGAAGTGGGTTTTTTTACAATGATCTTTTCGCTGCCGCATACTACCACCATCCCGTTTGCTTCTGCACGCATTACAATAAAGTCCCAGTCACTGGCATTGTATAAAACAAGGTGTTCATGGGTTACGGTTGTTGCTTCCACCTCATTGTCAAACCCGTGTTCATTAAGGATCTCTTCGATAACTTCACTGTCTTTTTTTGATTTGAAAGTCCTGTTGTTTCGTTTGCCGGTGAGCTGAAAAGCAGGATGTTTTAATGTTAATATCAGTATTGAAGGATCGGTGGAGAGCATCTTAATTGCATGCCTGACAATGATCCCTTTAAAAACCGGTTCTTCCTGATTTTGATACCCCATGGTAATTTCAATGCTTTTACCGGGAACAAAATCGGGTTTATTACTTATCGAAAAAGTTTTCAGTGAAACATCGCCATCCAGTAATCTTATTTCGGCTTCGGGTATCCTGTTTACCGAGTTCTGCGCTACCACCAGGTCTAGCTGATAATCTGTACTGATAGCTTCGCCCTCAAGCAAAATAGTACAGGTTGGAACGTCGCCCGCGGTAGTTTGGCGCTCAGGCATTTGTATTTGTTTTAGCTATAGGGGGGAAATACAATTCAGTACCGGCGGCCAGGTTCCTGAAATTTTTAATTTTATTCGCCCTTGCCACTTCAACATAATAATTATTTGATTTATAAATTTTATTGGAAATACTTATCAGGCGTTCTTTCCCTTTCAAAACTCTTTTATGGGTAAGATCGGGTGAGTTCTTGTTATTGATCATTTCGCTCAACGACTGATCTATACAGCTTATAAGAACGATGGTTACTTTTGCCCTTAAAGGAGTGCCGTTGGGTTTAAACAGGTTGTAATTGATATCAACACTTTTCATTACGGCTTTCAGCAGCACGGCCCCATACAAAACCATCACATAGTTAGGTTTGTGTTCTGCGCCATCGTAGCTGTAAACCACTTTCAAAAACTTCTCTGCCTCCTCGGGAACCTGTTTAACTTCCTGCGATACTGCTCCTGTACCATCAATAATAAATTCAAACTGGTAGTCCTGGGGCTTTATCATTTTAAATTTCATCTCACTGGAAGTGGAACCTGCACCCTGGCTTTCTTCCCTGTCTACCTGCAGCTTAACCGATATATTTGCAGGGTTGAACATTACTTCATACTCTCCGGCATCCGTGTTTTTTTCTTTAAAATTCAAATCTTTGTAAGCCATGAATTTTAACTTGGTCAGTTTTCCATCTTCAGTAAAAAGATCAGGCATGGCTAACGTTCGTTTTTCTGGTTAATTTTTTTTAGTATCTCATCAGCAATCTGCTGAAGCTTTTTGTCATCACTTTTATCACCTTTGTCTGAAGACGTTGATTTGCTTTCAGGTTCAATAGTTGCGCGGATTACGAGTTCCTTAATTTCAACGGGCATCTGTTACATTTAAATTGTTACGAATTCAGTTTCATTTTTACACAATCCTGGTAAGCGAGTTCTAAAGTTTCGATAACGATTGAATTATCCTGGGCTTTAAGGTCACTGATATTTATTTTAACAGGATACACGCCCCTGAAACTCCATGACGCTGCGGGCGTATGATTTTCATTTAAGAGATTCACCTGTATGCTGCATTGCTTAAACTGAAAATGGTAAATAGCATCATTTACCCAGTCCACCAGCGGAGAGTTATTTTTAGTAGGCATTCCTCTTTTCAGCACCAGGTTGGGAAACTTGGTTCTAACCGGAAGTTTATAAACGAACCTGTTTTCACCGCCTTCCGCCAGCTCTTCGGTAGTTAGTTCCACATTCAGGCCATTCACTTCCTGGAAGCGGGTATCGATTTCGTCATCTGAGTCCAGTCCATCAAAAACAACTTTGAAATGAAATGCGGGGTGCGGGTAAAAAGTTTCATTTGCCATTTAATCCATTATGGTTTTGACACGGTGATGCCTTCATGAGCAAGTTCCACGCTCTCGATAGACACTTCGTTAGCTTGTGATTTAAGGTCTCCGTTGCTTACCTTGGTTGGAAAGGCGTTGCGTACTTTCCAGGCAATAACGGGCTCATGTTTTTCATTAAGTAATGAGATGGTAATGTCGCGTCGTTCAATGGTATTCAGGAGGTGGGTATTCCACCAGTCAAAAAATTCGTTATCATTTGCCATTACGCCCCTTTTCAGGGTGATGTTACCATATTTCTGTTGACCGGGCATTTTCAGGGTAGAATAATCGGGACTTAAACCGTCTCGGTATTCAAGAACCTGCGTTTCTACCGATAGTCCGTTCACTTCCTGAAATCCGAGCTCTTTTCCACTCCATTCAACCCTGAAATGAAAGGAGGGAAGTGGATATTTAGTATTGCTGGCCATGTGCTTTTAAATTTTATATAGAGGATTATGATTGCTGAAGCTTGTGAGAGAATTTAAGGATAATGAATTCAGCAGGCCGCACGGCTGCCATTCCGATCTCGACATATAAACGTCCTTCCAGAATATCCAGCGCAGTCATTGTTATTCCCAGTCCGCAATTGACAAAGTAGGCGTGTTCCGGTTTGGCTCCTGCCAGGGCTCCCCTTCTCCAGAGGTTATTCAGAAAATTCTCAATTTGTGCTTTAAGCCGAAGCCAGGTATTGGCATCATTAGGTTCGAAGACGGCCCATGAGGTTGATTTTTTGCAGCTTTCTTCTACAAAATTAAAGAACCTTCTTACCGGCACGTATCTCCACTCATTATCATTACCTGCGAGCGTACGGGCGCCCCATACGATGATGCCTTTGCCTGTAAAGTAACGAAGTGCATTTACAGATTTGCCTGCATTGGAATCGATATTTAATCCTTCCTGAATTTTATCATCTAAAAATTCGGTAAGGGATGATACGGAGTTTACGCTCACATTTGCCGGCGCCTTCCATACACCGCGGTCGCGGTCAACGGTGGCATAAATTCCCGCTACTGCACCGCTGGGCGGCATCTGTGTTACTTTTGAATTAAGGGCTTTAAGGGCGGCGGGGTACCAGGGAATATCGCCAACCAGACTGGCTTCAAGCGCATCGGAACTGCTTTGGGCCGTAGTGGTAAGAGATGAAAGATGAAGGCCTATTTCATTCACTAATGTCG